>NZ_JBHSBY010000018.1:0-47485 GCF_042650905.1 Pedobacter jamesrossensis
ATATATGAAAATCAACACTTTAAACCAAAAAAATAACATAAAAAAATATAAAAAATTTAAGCAAAATAAAAGGGCTGATCATTTTATTTATGATACAGCCCCTTTAAAAGAAAGTAATTTTAATATTTATCGTTTTGCAGAGCAGTTTACACAATCTGTATAATCATTGTCCATTCTGTATACTTGGTTAACCCTTGATATACTATTGGTTAACCTTTTGTTAACCCTTTTTTCCTGACTTCAGCAATGCGTCACCCAATTTGAACTTGAAGCTTTTTGAATTGGATAAAAGTATCATGATTTTTAAAAACAAGCATCTACACGATTCTCAGAGCGTCAAANTTTTTATATGCAGAAAAAGCATGGAAAATTATTCAACATTACAAAATGCAAAGCATAGATAAAAAAAAGCTTCGCGAAGCTATTCGCGAAGCTTTAAAAGAAAGTAATTTTAATATTTATCGTTTTGCAGAGCAGTTTACACAATCTGTATAATCATTGTCCATTCTGTGTCCATTCCTAAAAAAAGTTTACATAAAAAGTTTTTCAAAACAGAAAAACATTATGATAAGAGAAAAAGCACTTAAAGGTAAGGGTGGTCGTGAATCTATCCATTCTGATAGTTTCAGAATCCAGATTGCCTTAGAATATCTGGATGGAGCGTTCAGCCAATCGCAAATAGAAAAAAAATATGGACTTGCCGAAAAATCCGTATATCGTTTCGTAAATTGGTACAAGGAAAACCAGATCGCCACTATGGATCAACACCCACCTGAGCAGGAATTGTGCACCAACAGTTCCGCAGATCAACGAGCACTTGAGAAAAAACTAGCGCTAGCAGAGCTGAAGATTGCCGCACTTGAAAAAGTTATTGCGATGGCCAACCAGGAGTATAATACTGACCTTAAAAAAAAAGCTGCTACCAAGTGATGGCTGAACTACGCGGAACACGCCGATATTACAGTATTGACAATCTATGCTGGGCATTTGGCTATACCAGACAGGCCTGGTACAACTATGTTAAAAGATCAGAACTTCATTCCTTTCAGGAACATATCGTACTTCAAAGAATAAAGGAGATCAGAAATGATCTGCCAAAAACAGGTTGCATCAAGCTGTATAAAGAACTCAATAATGGGTTCTTGCAGACCTTAGGGATAGCTATGGGCAGAGATGCTGTATTTGAACTTGTCCGTGAAAATGGTATGCTAATAAAGTCTAGAAAACGGTACGCGGTGACAACCAATTCATTCCACCGCTACAGAATACATCCAGATCTGGTGCAGCGCAGGCATGCGGAACGGGCGGAAGAAATATGGGTGAGCGATATTACCTACATCACTACGATGACCGGTTTTACCTATCTGTCCCTAATTACAGATGCCTACTCAAGAAAAATAGTTGGCCATTACCTATCCACAAACCTGAAAGCTTCGGGATGCTTAAAAGCACTCGATAAGGCAGTAATGTCCAGAATATATCCAGAAAGCAAATTGATACACCATTCTGACAGGGGAACGCAGTATTGTTGTGATGATTATGTTGGACAACTCAAAAAAAAGGAAATCAGGATCAGTATGACCCAGAATGGTAGCCCTTATGATAATGCCATCGCTGAGCGGGTTAATGGAATACTTAAAACAGAATTTGAGCTCTACCAAACCTTTAAGTCACATAGCCATGCTAGTGCCGCAATAGAAAATGCAGTCTATAAATATAATAACCTAAGGCTACATACAAGTTGCAACTATATGACCCCAGAAAACACACACAATAAGGAAAAAGTAAATCAAAATAAAATAAATCAAACCCATGTAAACAAATATCAGGAAGAAATAATAACATTGTAAACCCAATACAGTAAAAACAAATTCTATAGTAAACACAAATCAGTAATAAGACTTTTTACTGTAAACTTATTCCAGTATAGGACAAGTATAGGACACTGTATACTTGGTTAACCCTTGATATACTATTGGTTAACCTTTTGTTAACCCTTTTCTTACCCTCAGTTAACCCATTCTTTACCCTTTGTTAACCCATTAGGTAAAGAAATACTAAAGCTAGGGTTAACAAAAGGTGTGTGGTATTGCCTGGTTGTATAATCGAAGTGCATCAATCAAATGCAAATGGAGTGCATCAGTTTATACTATCCATTCATAATATCTTCAATTTCTGCTACTTCTAATGGGATATCGGCCATTAAATCTAGATTCCCGTTCGAAGTAATTAAAATATTGTTCTCTAAACGAATACCTAAACCTTCTTCGGGGATGTAAATGCCAGGTTCTACCGTTAATATATTTCCTGTTGCAAAAGGAGTATATCTTCCTGCAAAATCATGAACATCGATACCTAAGTGGTGCGAAGTGCCGTGCATAAAATATTTTTTATAGGCAGGATATGCCGGATTTTGGTTTTTAACATCTGCTGTAGATAGCAAACCAAGATTAACGAGTTGCTCTGTCATGATTTCCCCAACCTCCTCATGATAAATATTCCATACCGCACCGCTTACAATGAGTTTTGTTGCTTCTTTCATTACATGCAGAACGGCATTATATACATCTTTTTGCCTCTGGGTAAATTTGCCGCTTACTGGTACCGAACGACTCATGTCTGCGTTGTAGTTTGCATATTCTGCCCCAAAATCAAAAAGTATTACATCTCCGGCTTTACATTCTTGATTGTTATCGTTGTAATGCAGAATGTTTGCATTGTGTCCTGATGCTATTATTGGAGTATATGCATGCCCGGTTCCGCCCTGTTTTATAAACTCGTGTATAATTTCGGCTTCAATTTCATATTCCTTAACGCCAGGCTTAATAAACTTTAGAACCCTCACGAAAGCATCACGGGTAATTGCGCAAGCTTTTTTAGTTATCTCTACTTCAAAATCAGATTTAACTGCCCTTAAACCACGCATTATTGGAGCAGCACGTTCGTAATGATGCAAAGGATATTTAGAACGCATTTGTTCTATAAAACGAATATCACGATAAGGTACAATGTGAGCATACCTGTCATTTTCATTTGTGTTCAGATAAATGTTGTCAGCATAATTTACAATACCATGCAAGATATTATCGAAATCCTCTAGCCAAAAGATACTTTCTATGCCAGATGCAGCCTTTGCCTGTTCTTTTGTGTATTTATAACCTTCCCAAACTTTAATATGGTCGTTTGTCTGTCTTAAAAACAGGACTTGTCTGTACAAAGGATTAGGACAATCAGGGTAAAGTAGCAATATTGTCTGCTCTTGATCAATTCCCGATAAATAAAATAAATCTGGATTTTGCTTAAAAACGAAGTTTTGATCGCCGCTTCTAGGAAATTCATCTTGCGATTGAAATATTGCTAATGAGTTCTTTTTAAGCTCTTTAATAAAATTTTTTCTGTTTAAAACGAATAAATCCTGATTGATTTGTTGGTATTTCATAATGATTATGTGGTAATACAGGTAATGGCCAAATGTAAGAAAATCATTAATTATAGTGAAGTTTGGAACAGAGTTTGTATAAAAGTTTGAAAATTTAATATTTTGTTTAATTTTGCAGTTACTAAAAAATTAATCAATTAAATTGTTTAACCCTTAAAAAAGAAAAAAGATTATGAATTATTCTACTTTAAAGAAAAGTGTTGCACTTTCTTTAGTGGCATTAACAGGAGTTGCTACTCTTGCTGTCGCTCAAGATGCACCTGCAACAACTTCTTCAACCAAAGTGTTTGGTGGAAGAGGACAGTACAGAACTTGGTCAATCGGTGTTAACGGTGGTGTATTAGCACCAGTTGTTGCTATCGGTGGTTCTAATGACTACAACTCATGGGATGTTAACTTAGGTTACGGTTTAAATATCCGTAAACAATTAGGTCACTCTTTCGCTTTAGAATTAGCGGGTGTTCGTGGTAAAGTTTCAGGTTCAAACGTTTCTACAAACGGTCCTATCGCTCCTGGTAGTGCGACTGCTAAAGAATACGAAACTCAATTACAGTATGCTGTAGATTTACGTGGTGTTGTTAACGTTGGTTCTATTGATTTCTTACGTCGTGAGAACTCTGTAGGTTTCTTCGTTACTGCAGGTGCTGGTTACATGGCTTATGCTCCGAAAGTAACTTATACTAACGGAACTGTTGTTGATTGGAAAGGTAAAGCTACAGGTCCTGTTGGCGATCCTCATGATGTAAAAGATTACGTAAAAGGAATGTACATTCCAGTTGGTGTTGGTGTTAAATTTAAAGTTTCTGAGCGTGTTAACTTCAACTTAGGTTACACAATGAACTTTATCGATGCTGATAACTTTGATGGTGTTTACGCACAAGGTACTACTAAAGATAAATTCTCTTACGGTTATGCTGGTTTAGAATTCTCTTTAGGTTCATCTGCTAAACCTAGCTTAGAGTGGACTAACCCATTAGCTACTATGTATGATGACTTAAAAGATCCAACTTTACGTCAAGAAGTTGAAGCTTTGAAAAACCGTGTATCTGCTGTTGAAAAATCTGTTGAAGATTTGAAAAAAGATACTGATGGTGATGGTGTTGCTGATCAATTCGACAAATGCCCAGGAACTCCTGCAGGTACTGCTGTTGATGGTTCAGGATGTCCACTTCCTAAATTTGAAGCTGCTAAAGATTCTTCAACTGTAACAGGTTTCGAAAAAATCGGTTTTGATTTCAACTCATCAGTTTTAAAAACTGAGTCTTATCCAACTTTAGATAAATTATCTTCAGTGTTACGTGAAAACGGTGGTAAAGTAACTGTAAACGGTTACGCTTCAAGCGAAGGTACTGCTGCATATAACTTGAAATTATCTAAAGACAGAGCTAACTCTGTTAAAACTTACTTAGTAAACTCTGGTGTTAACGCTAGTCAAGTTGCTACTAAAGGTAATGGTGAAGCTAATCCAATTGCTTCTAACGATACTGAAGAAGGTCGTATCCAAAACCGTCGTGTTGAAACTGCTAGAAACTAGTATTTCAATATAAAATTTTAAAAAAGGGTTTCGACATATTGTCGAGACCCTTTTTTTATTTCATACATTTGTGTTATGTACTTCTTTAGAAAAAAAGACCCAAATAGGCCAAATAATATAAACATAAAAATTATGCATTTTATTAATGCATTGGCAATATTAATTTTTCTAGCAGGCATAATTTATAAGCTTATCGAATGGCTCAGTAAACCTTAAAACTATACCAATAATCAATATGAAAAAAATTATTAAAACCACAAATGCGCCTGCACCAATCGGGCCATATAGCCAGGCTGTACAAGCAGGCAACTTTTTATTTGTATCTGGCCAGGTTGCCATTAATCCAGAAAATGGCGAATTAAATATGGCTAATATTGAAGAGGAAACTCATCAGGTTATGCGTAATTTAAAGGCAGTTTTACTAGAGGCAGGTCTTGATTTCGAAAACGTTGTTAAATCGACTATATTTTTAACTGACATGGGAACTTTTGCCCAAGTAAACGAAATTTATGGTAAATATTTTACTTCAGATTTTCCGGCACGTGAAACTGTACAAGTATCTGTATTACCAAAAAATGTTAATGTAGAAATTTCTGTAATTGCCATTGTGTCCTAATTTTGGTATCAGGTAAAAGCAAATATTTTTTAGCAGGCATTATTCCGTACATTATATGGGGAACAATGTCTGTTCCTTTAAGAAATATAAAACATTTCCCGCCTCAGGAAATTTTATATTACAGGATATTTATCTCCATAATAATGGTTTGGACAACTATTCTATTATTTAGACGACCCGCACTTAAAAGCGATATTGCACATGTTAAATCCCTGAAAAAGGGTGAAAAAACAAAATTGCTTCTGCTTACAATTTTATCAGCATTTTTAATTACAGGCAATTGGTTTACCTATATTTTTGCTGTAAATAACGTTAGTCTTAAGGCGGCAGCATTTGCCTATATGGTTTGCCCTATTATAACTGCATTATGCGGATTTATAATTTTAAAAGAACGTTTAACAAGAATTAAAATCATTGCGATAGTAATTGCATTTATAAGTATTATCTTACTGGCAACAGGCTCATTATACGAGGTAGCCTGGGCAGTTGTTATTGCCTCCTTTTATGCGCTGTATGTGATTGTGTTGAAAGTGATTAAACATGTAGATAAGTTTAATTTTTTAGGTGTACAACTTATATTATCAGGGTTTATCATGTTGCCAATGTATTTTATTAATTCAAATACCTTTCCAACCGAAACCTATTTCTGGGGTCATATTCTCTTAATTGCCATCGTTTTTACCATAATTCCTCTTTTTTTAAATTCTTATGCTTTACTTGGCATGCCATCTTCTGCATTAGGAATTTTGATTTATTTAAATCCTATTGTTGCTTTTGCAGTTGCATTTTTCTATTTTAAAGAGAAAATAGATATAAACCAGTTATTTGCCTATTTACTTTTACTGGTATCGATAATTATTTTTAATGCGCAGTTGCTTAAAAGTGTTGTTTACAAGAAAGACTAGTTACTTTGTTTAATTCGGTTTTAGATACTCCTGTAGAATTTATTAAAGGTGTTGGCCCAAGTCGTGCCGATGTTTTAAAAAAAGATCTTGGTCTTTTTACCTTTCAGGATATGCTTGCGCATTACCCTTTCAGGTATATAGACAGAACAAAATATTTCAAAATCAATCAAATCAATCTCGATTCTCAATATATCCAAATTATTGGGCGGGTTATTAGTAAAAAGGTAATAGGCGAAAAAAGAACTAAACGAATCGTTGCCGTTTTTAAAGATGAAACAGGAATAATGGAATTGGTTTGGTTCCAGAGTTTGAAATGGGTTGAAGATAATATTATTGTGGGCACAGCTTATGTTGCTTTTGGGAAACCTACGCTTTTTAACGGTACCTTCAGTATTTCTCATCCAGAGATGGAACTTTACCAAAATAAACCTGTTGGTCGCGGAAATTTAACTCTACAACCCGTTTACAATTCAACTGAAAAGCTAAAAAAATTCAATCTAGATTCTAAAGGATTGCAGCGATTAATAGCAGGGTTACTAGATCAGGTTATTCCGCAAGTTCCGGAAAATTTACCTGCATATATTATCAATAAGTATCAGCTGCCAGATAAAAAAATGGCTTTGCTAAATATTCATTTCCCTAAAAACCAGAAAGATTTAAACGATGCGGAGCGAAGATTAAAATTTGAAGAGTTATTTTTTATCCAGTTGCAACTGTTGCATAATAAACAATTAAGGCAGCTAAAATTTAAAGGCGTAACCTTCGAAAAAGTTGGCGAAAAGGTTAACCGCTTTTATAAAGAATTTTTGCCATTTGAGTTAACTAATGCCCAGAAACGTGTTGTTAAAGAAATTCGGATTGACACACAACGGGGTGTGCAAATGAACAGGCTTGTACAGGGCGACGTAGGAAGCGGCAAAACCGCTGTTGCTTTGATGAGTATGCTCTTAGCAAACGACAACGGCTATCAGGCTTGTATGATGGCTCCGACAGAAATCCTGGCTCGGCAACACTATGCGTCCATAATTGAATTGGTTAGTGATGATTTGGTTAAGGTTGCTATTCTTACCGGAAATACGAAGAAGAAAGAAAGAACCATTTTACATCAGCAATTGGAGAATGGCGAAATCGATATTTTAATTGGAACCCATGCTTTAATCGAAGATAAAGTTCAATTTAAAAATTTAGGCTTAGTTGTTATTGATGAACAGCATCGTTTTGGCGTAGAACAACGTGCTAAACTATGGCGCAAGAATATTATTCCGCCACATATCTTAGTCATGACCGCCACCCCAATTCCCCGAACCTTGGCCATGACTTTATACGGCGATTTAGATGTTTCGATAATTGATGAATTGCCTGCCGGAAGAAAGCCAATTGAAACCAGACATTTATTTGAAGGACAAAGGTTAAGAATGTTCGGTTTTATGAAGCAGGAAATTGCCAAAGGCAGGCAAGTTTACATTGTTTATCCATTGATAAAAGAAAGCGAAAAATTAGATTTATTGCATCTTGAAGCTGGTGTAGAACAATTAAGTTATCAATTTCCCAGGCCAGATTATCAAATCAGCATTGTACACGGACAAATGCCAAATGCTGATAAGCAATTCGAAATGCAACAGTTTATTGATGGCAAGAGTCAGATTATGGTTGCTACTACTGTTATTGAGGTTGGCGTAAACGTGCCAAATGCATCGGTAATGGTTATCGAAAATGCGGAGCGATTCGGGCTTTCTCAACTGCATCAGTTAAGAGGAAGAGTTGGGCGAGGTTCGGAACATTCTTTTTGTATTTTAATGAGTGGAAACAAGCTAAGCAAAGAAGGTAAGGTTCGCTTAGAAACCATGGTGAGAACAAATAATGGTTTCGAAATTTCTGAAATAGATTTGCAACTTCGCGGGCCCGGCGATATTACGGGAACACAACAGAGTGGAGTACTCGATTTGAAACTTGCAGATTTAGCCAAAGATCAGGTTATCCTTTCTGAAGCACGAAATACTGTGATTGAGCTTTTCGAAAATGACCCTCAATTAGAAAAACCTGAAAACGCTTTGCTTAAGGCGCACCTTACAAAATTGGAACGTGGAATTTCTTTTGATAAGATTTCCTAGTATCATTTATTGGTAACGTTTCTAACTAGTTTTAGTTCAGTTTTCGATTTTTGTTTTTCAACACGTAGTTTTGCTGTAAATAATTTTCTGTGGCAGATTCAGACCCAAATTCCGTTTTAGTTAAACCAGATCCTTTCGCGGCTTTGCGTTATAAAGAGTTTCGTTCTTTTTTAGGTATGCGCTTTTTCTTTACACTTGCTTACCAAATGCAGGCCGTAGTTATTGGGTATCATATTTATGATTTAACACACGATCCGTTAAAATTAGGTTTAGTTGGTTTGTGTGAAGCTATTCCGGCAATAGGCATTGCCTTATATGGCGGTTACATTGCCGATAAGAGTGAGAAAAGGGGCTTGCTCATCAAAATTTTCTCAGGCGTATGGTTAGCCTCTGTATTAATGTTAATTATAACCAGTAAATATCTTCACCTCAAAGAAGATGTTATTGTACTAATTATGTACGGTTTGGTGTTTTGTATAGGTTTAGCCCGCGGCTTTTTCGGACCTGCAACATTCTCGCTGATGGCTAAAATTGTTCCCAAAGAGTTGTACCCAAATTCGAGCACATGGAATAGTAGCAGCTGGCAAATGGCAACTATTATTGGCCCGTTGGTTGGTGGTTTGGTAAACTGGCTTTGGGGAATTACTGCTGCTTACAGTGTAATTGTTTTGTTAGTTTCAATTTCTTTGATATGCATTTTCACCTTCAAAAAGCATCCATCTACTTATGTTCCAAAAGAGAATATATTTCACAGCTTAAAAGAAGGAATTCAATTTGTGTTTAAAACCAAAATGATGGTTTGGGCAATGAGCTTAGATCTGTTTTCTGTTTTTTTCGGAGGTGCTGTTGCTTTGCTACCTATGTTTGCAAAAGATGTATTTCACCTCGGTTCATTCGGTTTAGGTATGATGCGTGGTGCAGCATCGTCGGGTGCGGTAATTACCATGCTGGCTATGACACGTTTCTCGCCAATGGGCAAACCCTGGCGAAACCTCCTTATTGCCGTAACTGGTTTTGGTTTAAGTATTATTTGTTATGGTTTATCAAAAAACTTTTACCTAACGCTATTTTTTCTGTTCTTAGAGGGCTCTTTCGATAGTGTAAGTGTAATTATCCGCCAAACCATTATGCAATTGCTTACGCCCGATGATATGCGTGGTCGTGTGTCTGCCGTAAATAGTATGTTTATTGGTTCTTCAAACGAGATAGGAGAGTTTGAATCTGGTTTGTCAGCTAAATTATTAACCCTGGTTCCTGCAGTTGTATTTGGTGGCAGTATGACAATTGGTATTGCATTTATAACCTGGTTAAAAACAAAGTCGCTAACTAAGTTAAGTTTGCAAGATATAAATGAGCAAACAAATAAAACTTCCTGATAGGATAAATTAAATAATTTTATTAGAAAAGCTAATTTCTGCTAAAAACTAAGGTACTTCCTGCCTATCCTCCAATCTTTTTGTTAACGTTAGAAGAATACTCAAAAACATTGCTACAAAAAGTATTTCCGTACAGTCAGGTTTATTTTACGCAGGTTGGTGCTGCTGTTTGAGTTTGCCACCCAAAGCTTTAATTTTAATGGTTTTTTAAAACGATTGAATCGTTTAGCTATTTATGCGCTCGTTAGAAACGAGCGCAGGCATGTACTAATGCTGGTTTTCATTGGCAGGAAGAACAGCGGGACAGAACCGAATTTAAGAACTGCTGGCATTGCTTTTCAAAACTTAATTTTAATGGTTTTTTAAAACGATTGAATCGTTTAGCTATTTATGCGCTCGTTAAAAACGAGCGCAAGCATGTACAAATGTCGGTTTTCATTGTCAGGAGAAACAGCGAGGCAGAACCTATCATAAGCAATAGTTGCCATTGCTTTCCAAATCGTTGTTTATATAACCAATTCTTCGTTTAAAACTTCTTGTTTTTACCCCATACTAAATAAATAATCGAACCTAAAAAAGGTGCCAAAAGAATGATAATAAACCATAATACTTTTACCGGGAAAACCATTGACGAGTTTTTTGAAATATGATATAAGGCCGCTAAAATTAACGCCAGCCAAAGTATGGCAGCAATGATTATTATGATTGCGATTTGATTACTTTCTACTTGTGCTAATAACATGGCGATGAAGTTTTATTATGCTTCAACAATTCTTTCGCCAATTTGTTGGCGCCACATAGCTTGATATAAACCGTTTTGAGCAATTAATTCTTCGTGATTGCCTTGCTCAATAATTTGACCTTTTTCTAAAACATAGATTACATCAGCATGCTTAATAGTTGATAAACGGTGCGCAATTAGTATCGTGATGTGATCTGTTAAGTTAGATACGTTTCTGATGGTTTTAGTAATTTCTTCTTCTGTGATAGAATCTAGTGAAGAAGTTGCCTCATCAAAAACCAAGATATCTGGCTGACGTAGAAGTGCTCTCGCAATAGATAAACGTTGTTTTTCGCCCCCCGAAACTTTTACACCACCTTCACCTATTAACGAATCTAAGCCTTTATCAGCTCTTGCTAGTAAGGTTTGGCAAGCCGCCTGATTTAAAACTTTGAAACATTCTTCGTCTGTAGCATTTGGATTTACAAACAATAAATTTTCTCTTATAGTACCCGAAAACAATTGAGTATCTTGAGTAACAAAACCAATTTTTTCTCGTAAGGCATCTAAATCTATATCGTGGCTCGTTGTTCCGTTATATAAAATTTCACCGTCTTTAGCAGGGTATAAACCAACTAATAGTTTTACAAGAGTAGATTTTCCTGCTCCAGATGGACCAACAAATGCAATGGTTTGGCCGTTATGTGTACTAAATGAAATATTTTCTAAAGCATTTCTGTTTGCTGTTAAATGTTTAAAGCTTACCGATTTAAATGTAAGATTCTTAATTTTTCCAATCGAAATTGGGTTGGCTGGTTTTTTATCAATAGGGGTACTTAAAATTCTTTTAAAGTTTCCTAATGATACTTCCGATTCACGCCATGCTAAAATTACGTTACCTAATTCCTGCAGCGGGCCAAATAAGAAGAATGAATAAAATAAAAACGAAAAGTATTGCCCTGGCGAAATTGTATTATCGAAAATTAAAAGCAAGAGTACTACAATCATAGAGCTTCTAACCAAGTTTACGGTTGTGCCCTGAACGAAACTCATGCTTCGAACATATTTAACTTTCTTAAGTTCTAAGCCTAAAATTTTGTATGTCGTTTTATTTAACCGCTCAATTTCCTGATCAGCTAAGCCTAAACTTTTAACCAATTCTATGTTTCTTAAAGATTCTGTAGTAGAACCTGCAAGTGCCGTAGTTTCGCCAACAATGGAACGTTGAATGGTTTTAATTTTACGACTTAAAAACCAGCTCACAAAACTAATAATCGGAATTGCCGCAAAGTAAACTAAGGTTACTTTATAACTTATCGAAACCGAATAAACAATTACAAAAATCATCCCGATTAAGCTTACAAAAAGTACGCTGATAAATGAGGTGATAAACTTTTCAGAGTCTAATCTTACTTTTTGTAAAATGCCCAAAGTTTCTCCACTTCGTTGGTCTTCAAAAACCTGATAAGGGAGTTTTAAAGAATGCTGCAAACCATCGGCATACATTTTTGCACCAACTTTTTGGACAATAACGCTGGTAAAGTAATCTTGAAAGTTTTTAGCGATACGCGAAACCATAGCAGCGCCAATAGCCAGTCCGATAAAGCCTAAAGCGCCCCAAATGTATGTGCTTTTGCTTGTGAAAGAAGCTCTTTTGTTAATGTATAAATCTAAAATCCTACCGGTAAAGTAAGGATCCATTAAAGAAAAACCAATATTTATACCTGCAAGTATGAGCGCCAAAGCCACAATCCACTTGTGCCCTTTAAGGTAGTTAAGCAATAATCCCATTAAGTTTTGTTGTTTGTAACTGCAAACATAAAAAAAGGGAATGGATAAAAATCCATTCCCTTTTTTTATGACTTTTTAGATAGATACTTAGTATCCGCTGATGACTAAAATCCGTATCTCAAACCAATTTGGAATTGGTAAGGGTTACCAGAAGGGTTAACGATACCCGTATTATTGACACGGTAAGAATATGCTTTTGCTGTATTATCGAAACCTGTTACAGCATATAATGCTTGTGTACCCAATGTTTCATTAACACCCCATTTCTTATTCAATAAGTTACCAAGGTTAAAGATGTCTCCTGATACTTCTATGTTGTGTGTTTTATAAATTTTGAATTTCTTTGCTAGTCTTAAATCAACAATTCCGAAGAATTTATTAATACCACCGTTACGTTCTGCGATTTGACCCGAATATTTAATTATATAATCTTTTAAACTCTGACTAGCATCTGGATTATCCAATAATGTTTGTAAACCAGTGCGAATAGCTTGTGGAACGCTTGGATTGTTTCTATCAAAAACAAAAGCTAAATCATTTGTTGCCACAAAATCGCCGTTAATGTTACCGCCAGCTAATAAGCTATAGCGTGTACCACCAATGCCAGAATACCGTACACCTACAGTTATGCCATAAAATGTTGGTAAAGTTCCATAGATAACGATTTTATTGCGGAAGTGACCATCTGAATAAGACATTTTACTTAAGTCTCTTGGGTCATCTTTTACAGGTAGTGATAAAGTTGCTGTATTGGCTACGTTACCATTGTAAGATGTGTTGTCTTTAGTGTCGTTTAATGTATAACTCGCTGAGATTTCTCCGTCTTTAAAGTAGTTCCAGGTCGCATCTAAAACAACTGCAAATTGGTTTACTTTTCCTTGACTGTTCATTTCTAGCACGCGACCAAATTGATTAGTTAAGCGACCAAGTTTCCAATCGGCAACGCCATTACTTGCATTAACAGTTGATACAAAAACACCTCTGTTTGCCTCGTTTGCTAAAGTGAAAAATGGATTAGCCACCATGTTTCTGTCTACATACATATAGTTGTTGCGACCTAAGGTTGCATAACCTGTTATACCTACTTTGAATTTATCGGTAATTAATTTACTGTATGATAAGTTTGCTTTGTAAACTACGGGAACTTTAGCGTCAGATGCATAAGTATTTATAGTAGGGACTTGTTGGGCAACTACTGTAGGCGCAGCAACGGTACCATTTCTATATCCGATAAAATTTGGAGTTGGAACTTGCTCGTTAAATACATCAACTGTAGCAAAATGCTTTCCATCGAATGTAAGGTTGTTTATCGTCATGTAGTTATTGATATCCGAACCGAAAATACCTGCACCAAAACGAACGAAGTCCGTTCTGTTTTCGTTAACATCCCAATTGAATTGAATTCTTGGCTGAACTAAGAATTGTTTTAACTCATTATCAGTTCTTACACCAATCGCATCAAATAATTGTTGGTTCAGTGGAGATTTTGGATAAGAACTATAATCAATACGTAAACCTCCAACAAACTCTAATCCTTTGGCCAGTTTTGTTTGCATTTGTCCATAAAGAGCAGTATTCCAGATACCCGCCTTTACTGTTGGGTCTGCAACTAAAGGTACTTCACGGTAGTATCTGTTTGGAATTAGGTTATCGAAGTTTTGTAAAGAGGTTATTGTTGCTCCTGTATTACGAAATTCAAAGCGACCATTTACCTCACTGCCATAAAGTGATTTTGCGTTTGTATATTGTAAATCAACACCGAAAGTATATTTGATTTTATCTGTGTTGTAGTAGAAGTTATCTACTAATTGAAAAACATTGTTTGTAAAGCCTTCCTGGCCAAATCTGTGTCCACCTATCTGAATATCAGTTCCAACTGAAGCGCCAGTAGAAAGCGTAGATGGTACATTATAAACTTGCGCTCTTGGAATTGCACCATTTAATTCGCTATTCTGCGTACTTGCCTGGAAAGTATATAAGTGTTGTACCTTCAATTCATTAGTAACCTTGCTGTTAATTGTTGAACGTAAGGTTGCTAACAAACTGTTGTCAACGTTTTTATCAGTACCATAACTTTCGAAAAAAGTTATCGCTGTATTATCGGCTAAGCCAAGCGGATTTCTATCGTTTGTGTAGTTATCACGAATGGTTAATAAATTCCTATCGTTAATTTGCCAGTCTAAACGGGCAAATGCCGCATCAGAACCTCGCTTTTTATCGAAAGTGCCATATTGAGGCGTATTTGCAACACCATATTTTGTTCGGGCAATACCAAGAAATTGTTCTAAAGTACTGTTGGTAATTCTAAACCTAGCTTCATCCGCAGGGCCATTAACATCAGCAATAATTAAAGGACGAGCATCTTTTTGATGGTCTAATCCTACAAAATAATGCAATTTATCTTTAATAATTGGGCCACCTAAGGTAAAACCGTATTGATAAGTTGAGAAATCATTATCACGTTTTATACCTCTGATATCGTAAGGGCTTGCTAACCAATCTGCACGACCGTAAACGAAAGCGCTACCGGTAATGTCATTTGTGCCCGATTTAGTTACAGCTGTAACAGTACCACCACCGGCTCTGCCTAAAGTTACATCATATTGGTTGGTAACTACTTTAAACTCACGAACAGCTTCAATTGAAATTGAATAGGGTGCACCACTTCTGCTGGTTGTACTTCCTGCTGATGTAGGGTTTTTAGCATTCATACCATCAATAGTATAATTTGTAGAAGAACCTAACTGACCAGCAATACCTCCACCACGACTCAAAGGAGATAAATCCATTAAGTTAGAAAAGTTACGACCGTTTACAGGTAATTGATTCATTGTTTTTGCCGAAATCTCAGTAGATGCGCCAAAATTCTGAACCTTGTTTTTTAAGCCAAAAGCAACAACTTGAACGGCTTCAAGGTTTTGAGATGCTTCTTGCATGGTGATGGAAACTTTTACCACATCACCAAGGTTTAACATATAGCCACTTCTGGTTTGTTCGCCGTAGCCAACAAATACCGCTTTTACAGAGTAAGGGCCGCCTAATGGAAGTTCTTTAAAAGTATACTCACCTTGTGCATTTGTCGATGTTCTGGTGGTAAAACCAGTAGAGTTGTTTCTAACCTGAACCGATACACCAGGGATGGACTGTTTTTTTTCGTCGGTAATAATACCGGAAATTGATGCTTGTGTGGTTTGTGCTCTTAGCGAACTGGAAACACACAAACACAGCATTAACACTGCGAATAGTAAATTTTTAACCATGATTAGTTTTCTGATTTGATGGTGCAAAGTTGTTGTTCCAGTATTAACTAAATTTGGTTTTAGGATTAAGAAATGGTTTACAAATTGTTCGATTTTATGGTTTATGTTAAAATAAAAAACGGCCAGTAAATTAATACTGACCGTTCCCGTTAAGATAATGTTAGCTATTTCTTCTCAGCTGTGTATTTGTCGCTGAATTTTTTATCAAGCTGTTTGTGTAAATTATCCAGGTTGATATCTCTTCCCTGAATAAATGCCTGTTCAACTCGGTTAGTTCTCATATCCAAAGCATCGCCAGTAGAAATAAAGAAAGTAGCATCTTTACCTGTTTCTATACTTCCGGTCGTTTTATCAACCCCCATAGCCTTTGCTGCATTTAGGGTAATTGTAGATAATGCCTTTTCTTTATCTAACCCCCATGCCGTAACGGTTCCAGCCATAAATGGAAGGTTACGTTGTTGCCAGTAACCATCTATACTTAGTACCACGTTTAAGCCTGCATTAGCTAGAATAGCTGCATTTTTATATGGCATATTCACATCATCATCATTGTTATTTGGCAGTGCGTGAGGTTGCTTAACTACGACAGAAACATTATTGTCTTTTAAGAAATCGATAACTAAATAAGCCTCATCAGCGCCTGTAATTACAGGAACGATTCCGAATTTTTTGGCAAAGTTAACCGCGGCAACAATATCTTTTTGGCTTTCTGCTGCAATAAACAATTTTTCTTTACCAGCGAAAACAGGTTTCATCGCTTCGAAACGAGTATTAATAACTTCTGGCTTACCCATTTCCGAATAAGCTTTAGCTTCTGCAAAGAAAGAGTTTAACTGATTTATAGCTGCAAGCGTACGTTCATTCAGCATTTCTGGCGAAGCTGCTGGTCTGCCAAAGCCTCCGAAACCGCCTCTAAAACGTGGCGTAACTGGCCAGGTCATATGCATGGCATCATCCGTTTTAATAGACGCGTCTTCCCAGTTCCATGCATCTAACTGCACAACTGAAGAACTTCCTGAAACTGTTCCACCTTGCGGGGTTGGTTGTGCCATTAAAACGCCATTGCTGCGTAAAGTTGCCGGCACTTTCGAATCAGTATTATACGCAACAATAGAACGGATGTGAGAATTGAAATCGCCAATTTCCTGAAAATCTAGCGTTGCTTTTATCGATTCTGTTTCTATTAATCCCAAATTTGTTGTTGCTGCAATTAGGCCAGGGTAAATGTGTTTGCCAGAAGCGTTAATACTCATAACATCACCTTGTGGCACTTGTCCGCCGGCGGTAACAGAAATAATTTTTCCGTTGCCAAAAAGAATGGTTCCGTTTTCGATTACAGTTCCGTTACCCACGTGTACAGTTGCACCCGTTATTGCAATGGTTTTGCTTTGTTTTTTTGCAGGCGATATGTTGGCTTGGGCAAAGCATATCAGGCTCGATGCCGATAATGCCAAACTAAATATATATGTTTTCATATTAGTGCGCATGTTCTGTTTCGTTTAATTCTGCTGAATAATCTTCCAATGTTTCGCAATTGTAAAGGCGTGGTGCATTACCAAATGGACGTTGTGTACGAACGCCACTGGTTTTGCTTTCTAACATCTTTTGAATTAAACGAGCTTTTTCTGCTTGCTGCGATTTAATCGTTTGAGCATCTTTCTCCATATCCCAATAAGAAATACCATCAACAAATGTCTTTTCTGCTTTAGCATAAATTGATAATGGATTAGCCGACCAGATTACAACATCAGCATCTTTGCCTGGTTTTAAACTGCCAACTTTATCATCGATGTGAAGCATTTTAGCTGGGTTAAGCGTCACAAATTTTAAAGCATCTTCTTCAGGTACGTTACCGTAAAGTAGAGATTTTCCTGCTTCCTGGTTTAAGTGACGAGCCATTTCGGCATCATCAGAGTTGAAAGCTGTTGTTACGCCAACATTATGCATAATTTTTCCGTTGTATGGGATGGCTTCTGCAACCTCGTTTTTGTAAGCCCACCAATCTGAGAAAGTAGAGCCTGCAATGCCATGCGCCTTCATTTTATCGGCCACTTTATAACCTTCTAAAATGTGTGTGAAAGTGTTAATTTTAAAACCTAAACTATCTGCAACATGAATAAGCATATTAATTTCACTTTGTACATAAGAGTGACAGGTAATGAAACGTTTATTATTCAGAATTTCTACAATTGCATCTAATTCTAAATCTCTGCGAACGCTACTGCCTTTTACCGACATTGCTTTTTCGTATTCTTTTGCACGGGTAAATTCATCAACAAAAGTTTGCTCAACACCCATACGTGTTACCGGGAAACGAGCGCCTGTACCAAAATTACTTTGCTTAACGTTTTCGCCTAAAGCAAATTTGATGAAACCATCTGCACCAGCAAATTTCAATTCTTCTGGTGCTTTACCCCAACGTAATTTAATTAACTGAGATTGACCCCCAATTGGATTAGCCGAACCATGCAAAATTTGAGAAGTAGTAACACCACCAGCCAACTGGCGATAAATGTTTACATCTTCAGAATTGATAATATCAGCAATGCGAACTTCAGCCGAAACCGATTGCGCACCTTCATTAATACCGCCGCTACCAGCAATATGCGAGTGCTCATCGATAATACCAGCCGTTACGTGTTTGCCTGTACCATCAATTACTTTTGCATTTCCTGCTGATAAATTTTTACCGACAGCCTTAATTTTACCGTTTTCTAAAAGTACATCTGCATTTTGAAGTACACCTTCTTTTTCGTTTGTCCAAACGGTCGCATTTTTAATTAAAACATTTTCTTGTTTTGGTAATTCTGCATTTCCGAAAGCGCCAAAAGGATAAAGTAAAGTACCTACGGCTAAAGTTGGTTTTGGCTCATCGCGTTTAGGCATTTCTTTAGCGGCCTCTTTATAAGTCGCTGTAAATTTTCCGAAAGTTCCATCAGGTAAAGCCACTTCTCCTTTAAAAGTTAAAGGACTGGCCGAAGTTAAATAACCGCTTAAACGAACGTCGCCTTTAGGGTTTTTCTTTAAGTTAAAATTGATGCTAACCCAATCGCCATTTCTGGTAAACGTTGCGGTTGTTTTAACACTATCAATACCACTTCTTTCGATTGCCGCAGTTGAGCCACCAGTAGTTCCGGTAATTTTTAAAAGTAATGCACCTGCAATACCATCAATATTTAAATTGTAATTACCACGAACATCAGAAACATCCATTTTATTTACGATGAAACGTTTTCCCTGAACCCAGTTTTCGAAAATTATATTTTCTTTTTTGAATAAGTTATCAGATGAGATTAAGAAATTGGCAACTTTACCTTTTTCCAATGAACCAACTTTATCGCCAATACCTAATAATGATGCAGGGATTTCTGTCACAGACTGCAAAGCTTGTTTTTCGGTTAAACCATTCTCAATCGCCGTGCGGATGTTAGCCCAAAAATCGCGGGTGTTTTCCAATCCGAAAGAGGTTAGAGCGAACTTAATTCCAGCTTTTTCTAAGGCCGATGCATTAGTTGGAGCCATTTCCCAGGCCTTCATTTGTGTTAAAGTAATGTTCCTCGCTTCCGCAGGATCTTCAACATCATAAGCTTTAGGGAAGGCTAAAGGAATAATTAAACTTGCGCCTGTTGCTTTAACTTCTGCAATGCGTTGGTATTCATCGCCAGTAGATTTGATGATGTATTGCTTGCCAAATTCTTTTCCGATTTTATTAGCACGAAGGATATTAGCCCAGCCATCTACCTCGAAAATTTGAGGCATATTTTGTTGTTTTCCAAATTCTTCTAACGAGATGTTATATTCATCTTTCTGTTTGCCATACCATTGCGCATCGTAGTAAGTTTGACGAAGCAAAGCGATAGAACCCATTAAAGAGGTTGGGTAATCGTTTGATGATGTTCCTTTGTTAAAGGAATAGTTTGCTGCGGTTTGGTCTTTTAAGAAAACGTTGTTATCTGCACCATCATTTAGAGTTACCGCTGCAGAAACGCCACGGGCAATACCATCGCGACTGATTACATTAACACTACCGAAACCTGCTTTACGCAAATCATCGGCTTTTTTGCTATCAACCGTAAAAATATTTTTAACATAAGTTTCTGGTCTTATAGATTCGTTCCAACCATAAGCGCCTTTTTTAGTAGAAACAAAGATAGACTGGCGACCGCCACCACCTCCGCCACCAAAACCACGAGCCTGAACAGTTGCTTCAGGAACGCCGTAGCTTGTAAAAGCATCAACAAGAGATGGGTAAACAAATTTTCCTTTTAAATCTACAATAACATAACCTTTAGGTACAGCTAATCCGGCGCCTACGGCCTGAATCGTTGAGCCTTTAATTAATAGTGTAGCATTCGACAGAGTTTGACCGGCATTTACTACAATTGTTGCGTTTGTAAAAGCAAACATACCCGGTCTTGTATCAAAAGAGCCATTAACGGGGTAGGTAGTTTGCTGTGCAAACAGAATTGTAGAGGAAAATACCAGCGCAAAGGCGAGTAAAATTTTCTTCATAATATGTTTAGGGGGTTTATTTTGTTTAAAACTAATATAAATTAGTATTGAAATTGCTTCTTAACCTATTTTTTACAATTAATGCCTATTTTTGGTACGTATAAAACTATAATCATGAACGAAATTTTAAAAAGTGCGCACTCAGGATGGCGCTATGTTGTTTTTCTTTTGCTAATAATTGCAGTTATTAAAGCCTTATCAGGATGGTTAGGAAATAAAACATATACTGAAGGCGATAGAAAACTTAATGTTTTTACCTTGATAAGTGCACATATTCAATTGTTAATTGGTTTAGTGCTTTATTTTAGTGAAGGCTGGTACGCAATGAGTAGTAAAGGAGCGCCTGCAGTTCGTTATTTTAAAATGGAACACATTAGCATGATGATTATAGCCATCATTTTAATTACTGTTGGAAATGCAAAATCTAAAAAAGTTACCGAAGCTGTAGCTAAACATAGAACTATATCTGTTTTCTTTGGCTTAGCACTAATTTTAATTATCGTAACTATTTTATTAATGGTAAAGGAAGTTCCTGGAAGAAGTTTCTTTGGCGTATCTTAAGCTAATTGAGTTTGTAATAACCACACAAAGAGCAAGAAGTTGTTCTATAAATCATATTTAATCTCGCTTTATTAAAGAAGCGAGATTTTTTTTGGCAATTTTTATCGGTATCGTCATTCTTGCGTACGCGGGAATCTTAAAATTTATGTCTTTATAAAGTTGATCGAAGACTTTTATTTAATGTGCTTCTACAGGCACAGCATGACAAATGATTTTAAAGGTGCGTGCGGACACGCACCTTGGATATTGCCATGGAACGTGTCCTCACGTTCCATAAATTAAACTCGAGATTAAAAAATTGGTTTAAAATCATTGATTTCTACTATCTGTCAGTCTTAATTTATCAAAGACTTTTATTTAATTTGCTTAGACAGGTTCAGTATGACAAACTGTAAATTTATTTAGGGTTCTTGATTTTCTGATATTGTTGCCTATATTTTCTTGTTAACTTTTCAATAATAATAACCATTCACTCAATTATTTTCACAAAAGTTTCCATTTTTCAAAATTCTTTATATTTTTGTCGCTCATGATCAGCAATATACATACATGGCTTTGGCAAGGTAATTCAACTCAGAATTGCGCAGGCTGCGTATGCAAAATATAGTTTATCAACCTAAACCTTATTAATGAACCATTAAAGCCCTGCGTAGAACCACACGTAGGGTTTTTTATTTTAAAAATAACTCCGTCAGCGTTGACGAAAAATGATAGCATAATGTTTAAAATTAATACCACTTACAAAAAACTACTTGCCGATACTACCACACCGGTTAGTATATACCTTCGCTTACGCGATGTTTATCCAAATAGTATTTTACTCGAAAGTTCTGATTATCATAGTCGAGAAAATTCGATGAGTTTTGTTTGTGCAGATCCTGTTGCCGGTATTGTTTTAAGAGGCTCGAGATTGGAAACTTACTTTCCTGATGGTTCAGTAGAGATTAAAGAAGCCGAAAACTTAACTGAGCAGATTGCCGATTTTAAAGATAAATTTAAGGAAACAGAACTGCCAGAAATAAAATTTATCTCAAGTGGATTGTTTGGTTATTTTACCTGGAATGCAGTTCAGCATTTTGAAGACATCAAGTTTACTTCGCAAACGCCTGATGGAGAAGAAATACCCGAAATGCAATATCATCTTTACCGTTATATCATTGCAATCGACCATTTCAAGAATGAGATTACTTTATTCAAAAATACCTTCGAAGGTGAAGAAGAGGGTAGTTTGGAGAAAATGGAATACCTGATTCAAAACAAAAATTATCCTGAATATAAATTTCAAATTAAAGGCGAAGAAACATCCAATTTAACAGACGAAGGCTTTATGCAGCTGGTAGAGAAATTACAGAAGCATATTTATCGTGGCGATGTTTTTCAAATTGTTCCCTCAAGAGCATTTAAGCAAGCTTTTATGGGCGATGAATTTAATGTTTATCGCTGCCTTCGCTCTATAAATCCATCACCATATTTATTTTACTTCGATTATGGCGATTTTAAACTTTTTGGATCATCGCCCGAAGCGCAGATTACCATTAAAAACAATATGGCCAATATTTTTCCAATTGCTGGTACATTTAAAAGAAGCGGAAATGATATTGAAGATGCTGAACAAGCAAAAAAACTAGAACAAGATCCGAAAGAAAGTGCTGAACATGTAATGCTTGTCGATTTGGCCAGAAATGATTTAAGCAGACATTGTAATCGTGTGGAAGTTAAATCTTTCAAAGAAGTTCAATACTATTCTCATTTAATTCATTTAGTAAGTAAAGTAAGTGGTCATTTGCAGGAAAATGTAAGTGCTTTTAAAGTTGTTGCAGATACTTATCCTGCAGGAACATTAAGTGGCGCACCAAAATATAAAGCCATGCAATTAATAGATGAGAACGAAAAGCTTGGTCGTAATTTTTATGCAGGCGCAATAGGTTTTATGGGCTTCAACGAAGATTTTAATCATGCAATAATGATTAGAACTTTTATGAGTAAGAATAACGAATTACATTATCGTGCCGGAGCAGGGATTGTTGCAGATTCTGTTCCTGAAACAGAAATGCAGGAGGTGAATAATAAAATTGCTGCACTGCGTAAAGCAATAGAAATGGCAGTAGGGATTTAAACCCCAACCCCTAAAGGGGAGCTTAATAGTGCATTAATAAGAGGATAAATATAATTAGCATCACTTACTAATTATCAAAAAATAAGAATTCATATTTTAGAGATTGTAGAAATGGATAGTCATAATATTTCCCCTTCAGGGGACAAGGGGGTGGTTCTAGTAATTGATAATTACGATAGCTTTACCTACAATTTAGTTCATTTAATAAACGAAGTTGGATACGAAGCAGAGGTTTGGAGAAACGATAAATTTGATTTGGCCGATGTAGATAAATATGATAAAATTTTACTTTCGCCGGGGCCTGGAATACCAGAAGAAGCGGGATTATTATTGGATGTAATTAAAACCTATGCAACAACGAAAAGTATTTTTGGTGTTTGTTTAGGTCAGCAGGCAATTGCCCAGGTTTTTGGCGGAAAGCTGTTAAATCTTGGTCGCCCAATGCATGGTATTGCTACACCTGTCACAGTTGTAGATGGAGATGAATTTTTGTTCTGGGAATGCCCGCAAACCATAAATGTTGGTCGTTACCATAGTTGGGTGGTTAGTAAAGAAAATTTTCCATCGTGTTTAAAAATTACCGCCAGAGATCATAAAAGTGAAATAATGGCTTTAAGACATGAAACGCTTGATGTTCGTGGAGTTCAATTTCATCCAGAAAGTGTGCTTACGGAGTTTGGTAAGCAAATGATGGAAAATTGGTTAACTAATACCCCCTAGTCCTCTAAAGGTGAACTACAGGCGAGTTGCGAATTGAAATTGTAAGAACATTAGTTTTAGAGAAAAAACATGAATAATAGAACATCAAGCTCCCCTTTAGGGGTTGGGGGTAATATTTTAGATAAAATCGTATTACGGAAAAAGGAAGAGGTTGCTAATGCAAAACAACTTGTTTCGATCGCTGAATTGGAAAAGTCTGTCTACTTTAACCGGAAACCACATTCATTTAAAGATTTTCTTTTAGCTGAAGATAGGAACGGGATTATTGCCGAGTTTAAACGTCGGTCGCCATCCAAGGGCTTAATTAACGGTGTTGCAGATGCTGCAGAAGTCACACAAGCTTATAATAATGCTGGTGCATCGGCACTTTCAGTTTTAACTGATGTTGATTTTTTTGGAGGAAAAGCCGATGATTTATTGGCAGCAAGAGCGGCGAATAATATTCCGATACTGCGAAAAGATTTCATGATTGATGAATACCAGATTTTGGAGGCAAAAGCTTGGGGTGCTGATATTATTTTATTAATTGCAGCTATTTTAACACCACAGCAAATTTCTGATATGGGGAAATTTGCGCAAAATCTTGGTCTAAACGTGCTTTTAGAAGTTCACAATTTAGAAGAATTGGAAAGAAGTATTTGCCCAAATTTAAATGCTATTGGTGTAAATAACCGAAACTTGGCCGACTTTACAGTTGATATTCAAACTTCATTTGATTTAGTGAGCAAGATTCCGAACGAGTTTATGAAGATCTCTGAAAGTGCAATTAGTAACCCAGAAACGATTAGAGCGCTTAGAAGTGCAGGGTTTAATGGCTTTTTAATCGGAGAGAATTTCATGAAGACAGATAACCCAGGAGAAGCGATAAAAGATTTTGTAGCAAAGATTTAAATATCTTTTTTCTGTCGGTCTGTATTTAGCATAAGGAGCGGGGCTGAAACAACCAATCGTTTCTTGTTTTCAATTTCAAATAAAACTTTTATTGCACCCTCATGGTTTGTAAATGGAATTACACGTTTGCAAATTTCGTATATTTCCCGACTTGTCCGATTTTAGTGCGGTCTGATGATTTTGGCTATAATTTCTTGTAGTGCTGGCGCAACTGCCGCTCTCATTTTTATCTCTTGTTTGGTTATGGTGTTTAAGAGTCTGGCATCGGTTATCTTTTTGCAAAGGGCACTAAAAGCTCTTATTGATAATTCCCCTGTTATTTCAATATGTTTTGATACAGCTAAAGCCATAAAGCATACCAGCATATGTAGTTGTATAGGCTCTTCTTTAAAATGAAAAATGGGGCGGGTTTGTAAATCATTTTTTGACACCCTGAAGGCTTGTTCTATTTTGTACAAATCGTGATAATGATTGATTATGGTAGCATTATCGGCTACAGTTTCATCAATATCTGTGTAGTATCCTTTTATGCCCAGGAGCTTTGTTGTTTTTTCAATAAGTTTTTCATTCAGCTCTATTTTGCTGTCGGCCGATTTTAGGTATTTTATCTTCTTTACTTTCGAGGGTTGGCTCATTACCAACTTTGCCCTGTCTATCTGCTTTTGCATCTCGTATTTATCCTTGTTGTACCGCTTTTTTGAAAAGCTGCAAATCAAATACCCGCTGTCGGTTTTAATGCGTATTACACTTCCGTCTGTTCTTGAAAGATTTGCATCTATTGTTTCCAGCAGGCCGACTGCAACATTGCCCAGCCTTGCCCCAACGATATAATTTATTTTTTCGGCTCTCAATGCTGCTACGTTATCTGTACTTATCATAGCCGCATCTGCCACCACAGTAAAATGCGCTATCTTATGTTTTTTGATGAAAGATTTAATGGAAGGTATCAATGTGTGTCCTTCGAATGTATTGCCTGCATACACCTCATAGCCTACAGGAAAGCCTTCTGGTGTAACCATCAGTGCCACTACAATTTGTGGCTGTTGCGATTTGTTGTCTTTGGAAAACCCATTTTTGCGGAGTTCATCCTGGGTAAATGTTTCAAAGTACAATGTGGTAACGTCATAGAATAGCAATGAGAAATTGAAATTGTATTGTTTTTTGGCAAAAGCAAGGGTTAGCTTTTCTACACCTTCTTTTAGATCTAGCCATTTGCGTGCAGATTCGTAATACCGCTGACGGCGGTGTTTGATGCCAAAATAAGTTTCCATCAACTCAATAGACCGAAGCTTGGATGCTGGCTCAAAAATGCGCATCACCACCAAATCATTCAACAAGCTATCTACCGCCATCCCATAACCTATTTGATGCTGTACTGCCCTTAAAACATCAAAGAAATAAGTGTAATAAACACCAATGTAATCGCACTGGTTCACCAACACGGTATCCCGTTTTGGTTTAGTATCTTCAAACAAAAAAGATTGCTTGGTGAGGTCGGCAATAAACAGTCGTGCCATTTCTTGAAGAGCCGTAATTTGTTCATCGGTAGTTCCGGAACCGATATGTTTGATGATGACCCGCTTAGTATACCGATAGCGAAACACCTGTACCGAACGGGAGTTCCCCTTGGTTTTTATGACTCTAATATGTAGCATTTGACCCAGTTAGTGCGGTCAAACTACAAAAAAATCAGCGTAACTTATTGAAAATCAAAGATGATTTTTTCTGACTTTAGAAGGGCGGACAAGTCAGGAGCGCTTAGAAGTGCAGGGTTTAATGGCTTTTTAATCGGAGAGAATTTCATGAAGACAGATAACCCAGGAGAAGCGATAAAAGATTTTGTAGCAAAGATTTAAATATCTTTTTTCTGTCGGTCTGTATTTAGCATAAGGAGCGGGGCTGAAACAACCAATCGTTTCTTGTTTTCACTTTCAAATAAAACTTTTATTGCACCCTCATGGTTTGTAAATGGAATTACACGTTTGCAAATTTCGTATATTTGTACATATTACATGGGAAAACAAAAAACATATGATACTGCGATAGTGCAGGAACGAGCCATTTTAGTGGGTGTAATTACGCCTGGCGAAAAGGAAGAGCAAACAAAAGAATATTTAGACGAGTTGGCATTTTTGGTTGAAACAGCAGGAGGAAAGGTTGAAAAAAACTTTACTCAAAAGATGTTGAAGCCAGAGCGTGCAACTTTTGTAGGCACTGGAAAGCTGGAAGAAATTAAGGCTTATGTGAAATCGGAAGAGATTGATACTGTTGTGTTTGATGATGAATTATCGCCTTCGCAATTGCGTAACATCGACCGTGAATTAGGCGTTAAAGTATTGGATAGAAGTAATTTAATTCTAGATATTTTTGCAAGCAGAGCCCAAACTGCGCAAGCGAAAACTCAGGTAGAATTAGCACAATTGCAATACGTTTTGCCGCGTTTAACAGGTATGTGGACTCACTTAGAGCGCCAAAAAGGTGGTATCGGGATGCGTGGTCCAGGTGAAACGCAAATTGAAAGTGATAGAAGGATTATTTTAAATAAAATCTCTTTACTTAAAGAGCGTTTGCGTTTAATTGATAAACAGAACGAAACCCAACGCAAAAACCGAGGTCAGTTAATTCGAGTTGCGCTTGTTGGTTATACCAATGTTGGTAAATCTACAATTATGAACATGCTTTCGAAATCGGAAGTATTTGCAGAAAATAAACTATTTGCAACTTTGGATACTACGGTAAGAAAAGTTGTGATTGAAAATTTACCTTTCCTATTATCTGATACCGTTGGTTTTATTCGCAAACTTCCTCACCATTTAGTAGAGTGTTTTAAATCGACCTTAGATGAGGTTAGGGAAGCAGATTTACTAATTCATGTTGTTGATGTTTCACATCCTAACTTTGAAGACCAGATTCACATTGTTAACGAAACTTTAAAAGATATTGGTGCAATTGATAAAGACATGATTTTGGTTTTTAACAAGATTGATGCTTATGTTTCACCAGAGGTTGATGATGAAGAGGACGATGGAAAGCTAACGATTGAAGATTTTAAGAAAAGCTGGATGAGTCATGGAAAAGTTCCGGTTTTATTTATTTCGGCAACGCAAAAAGAGAATATAGAGGAGTTTAAAACACTATTATACGATATGGTAAAAGCAGCTCATGTTGCAAGATATCCGTATGATAGTAATTTATTATATTAATTTGTCACACTGAGTTTGTCGATTGCGATGATATATACATTCAAAACGGTCTTCGACAGGCTCAGACTGACATAAAGAAAAGAACTATGGAAAGTAAACGTCAGCAAAAATTTGCAGGAGTACTACAAGAGGAGTTAGCACAGGTTTTTCAGCGTGAGGGTGCTGCATTTTTGCCAAATACATTGGTAACCATTACCCGCGTTAGGGTATCGCCGGATTTGGCAGTTGCAAAAGTTTATTTAAGCTTTTTTAATACTAACAATACAACACTTTCAATTAATACAGTCAATGCCCATTCGGGTGAAATAAGATATAAACTGGGTTCGAGAATTCGCCACCAGGTTAGGGTTGTGCCAGAACTTACTTTCTTTGTAGATGATACAAATGAATATGTTGAGCGCATGGATCATCTTTTTGATAAGATTGCAAAGGAGCCAAGACAACCAGACGAGGAAGCGGAATAGTTTAATGAAAACCTTTGAGCAGTTAATTCGCGGTAATCAATCTTTAATGCAAAAAGTTATTGATTTCGATAAGGCTAACGATAAACTTTTAGTGTTGGATTTTACAGCCTCTAATGCGGAGCTGACGGATGAAATTTTAAATGATACCGATTTATTTTCTACTTGGGTAAACCAAAAGCTTGAAGCTGTGGGCGCCAGATACGGGATTGGTGGATACAATGAACACCGAACAATTTACTCAAGAAGCGAACACTTTAATGCAGCAGAAGAGCCACGAAGATTACACTTAGGTGTAGATATTTGGGCACCCGCTTTAACGCCAATTTATAATTTTTACGATGCTAAGGTGCACAGTTTTGCCAATAATAACAACTTTGGTGATTACGGTGCGACAATAATTTTGACCTACGAAATTGATGGTTATAAGTTTAATGCCCTATACGGACATTTAAGTCTGGCTTCTTTAGATGGCTTGAAAGAAGGGAATCTAATTCCTGGTGGAACATGCTTCGCAACTTTGGGCGTTAAAGGAGAAAATGGCTTTTGGCCACCTCATTTACACTTTCAACTTATTCAGAATATGGAAGGATTAAAAGGCGATTATCCTGGTGTTTGTAAATTCAGCGAAAGAGCTAAGTATTTAGCCAACTGCCCTAATCCAAATTTGATTTTAAATTGTAGTTTAACTTAGCTTCAACCTTTCTGCTTTAGTCTTTTAGCTTTTTTTAACGTAAATTAGATTGATGAAGAGGTTAATAATTCTGTTTTTTGTTTTTTGCAGCACTTTTGTTTTTGCACAAGTACAGTTTAAAAGTGGTCCTTCAGGATTTTCGAGCTTCATTAAAAACAACACGATTTATCCTCAGTTTTCTAAACAAAATTGTGTTCAGGGAACAGTTAATGTAAGTTTTAAACTAGACCAATCCGGTAAAGTTTATTCCTCTAAAATTACAAAAGGTATCCTCACTGATTTGAATGATGAAGCTTTGCGTTTGGTACGTATGAGCAGTGGTAAATGGCAGGTTCCTGTAGGTTACGACACCACAATTTCTGTAGTTGTTCCGGTAAGTTTTAAGCTTTCTGGTTACGATTGCGAAGGGAAAAGTAATGCAGAAATTAGAGCTTCGATTGTGGCTTACGAAGCTGAAGAAGGGTTAACTAATGCTGTTATTAATTTCTATAAAAATAAAAGTCAGGCAACGCCAGAGCAGGAAACTCAAATTCTTGCCATTAAAGCTCAGCTTGGA
This sequence comes from Pedobacter jamesrossensis, assembly GCF_042650905.1. NCBI lineage: Bacteria > Pseudomonadati > Bacteroidota > Sphingobacteriia > Sphingobacteriales > Sphingobacteriaceae > Pedobacter > Pedobacter jamesrossensis. The sequence goes on from NZ_JBHSBY010000018.1 coordinate 29,468, forward strand.
ATTGATGATGAATACTTAGATGAGTTAATAAAAACTGCACTTAAAAAAATTAAACAAGGCGATAAACAAGGTGCCTGTGAAAATTTCAACTTAGTAAAAAACCTAGGTAGTGATAAAGCCGACGAATACCTTTCGAAATACTGTAAATAATGCGTTTAACGATTAGAATTTTTGCCATTTTAGATATTATCAGTATTATTTTACTAGCACAACCTTTTTGGAAAATTATTACACATTTAAATGAAATTCCTAATGAGTTTTTATCCCAGGCTAGAGTTGTTTTAACTTTGCCACTGTTTATTTTGCTTTTTGTTTCAGCAATTGGCTCGATGCTTTTTAAAAAATTTGGCTTTATTGCTTATTATATTCAGTTTCCGGTTCGGTTGGTAATTTGGGTTTTTTCAATTGGTTTTATAACCCTACTTCCAGAACTATTAAACCTGAAAGATATGTGGTTCGATATCTTTTTCAAGATTTGTGTCATTGCAGAGTTTTTCAGGCTGTATTTTACAATAAAAATTCATCGCGAAGAGCTTTAAACTATCACCGAAATAGCAGCAGGTAAAATTTTGGCTTCAACAGAGTTTATTTTTCCAATATATTCTCCGTCAACTTGAAAATGAGCTTTGTGTTTCGAGTAAATTTTAACTTCATCCGTTTGAAATACTTCTATCTTCTTCGGGTTAAAAGGCAATTTTGTTATCCATATTTTTAAAATTTCGAGATAAGAATAATCCTTAACTAATATGATTTCAAACAACTTGTCATCCAGTTTCCCATCAGGGTTTATTTTTAAACCAGAACCATACATAGTAGCATTGGCAATAGCAACCATAGCTGCTTTCGATTTTACAACTTCATCTTTAAGCTTTAATTCAACATCCATTCTTTTATGATTCCACAAGGCATGCCATGTCGCTTTTGCATAACCCCACATGCCACGTTCAGATAGCGCATCAAATCTCTTAACTAAATAGGCATTAAAACCCAAATCTGATAAGTGAATGCAGATTTCATCATTCATCTTAACAACATGAATCTTTTTTGCCTCGCCCGTTTCAAGCAAGCTTAAAGCATCCGGTATATCAGTTGGTATGCCTAATTCTTTAGCCATTCCATTCGCCGAACCAGCCGGAATTATACCAATAGGCGTTTCTGTATTTAGCAAACATTCTGCAACTAATTTCAGTGTTCCATCGCCACCTACGGCTACAACTTTATCTGCATTTGATTCAGAAATTTTAGCTTTTATTTTTTCTAGTGAACAATCTTTTGATAACTCAAAAAGGTCCGTTTCAATTTCTTTTTGTTCGAAATGTTTAGAAATTACATCCTTTAAATCGATGTCGTGACTTCCCGAACCGGGGTTGATAATGAATAGTAATTTCATAGATGTTAACCTCTTTTAGTATCATCAAAACAAGTTTATGCAAATCATGTTTTAACTATAATGAATAAATCTGCAAGTGTAAAAATATATCACGGATATGGTCACACCCACAATTTGGTTGTTTATGGTCATGTTTTTAAACGCAAAGCGAAAACAGAACAGATTTACAGCGATAATCTTTTCACTAATATTGTTCATCTTTTAAAATTATTCATTCTTAAACCTTTCGCTTTTATAGAAGTTCGCCTGCATTTTTTCGGACAAACAATTCACAATAAAACTGAAGCCGACGGTTTTTTTAAATTTGAATGGGAAGCCGAAAAAGATGTTGCTGCAGGCTGGCATGCCGTAAAAGTCGAAGTTTTAAATGAAAATGGAGTAGTTTTAACTTCGACAGAAGGTGAAATTTTTGTGCCGCATATTACCCAGTATGCATTTATTTCTGATGTAGACGATACGGTTATGATTTCGCATTCGGCAACCATCGGACGAAGGTTGAGGGAGCTTTTTATTAAGAACCCGCACACTAGGAAAACTTTTCCCGATGCTGCCAATCATTACCAGCAATTAGCTTTGTCGCATACAAATAAAGAGCAGCCAAATCCATTCTTTTATGTTAGCAGCAGCGAATGGAATTTGTACGATTATCTTGTAGAAACTTTCAGGTACAATAATTTGCCTGATGGCGCTTTCCTTTTAAATACCTTAAAGCGTTGGAAAGATTTAATCCGAACTGGTAAAACTGGCCATGAAGGGAAGCTGTTGCGGGTGATGAGGATTTTAGATGCTTTTCCTAATCAAAAATTTGTATTTTTTGGCGATAATTCTCAGCACGATCCGGAGATTTATACTTCCATTGCAGATAAATATCCTAAGAATATAGAAGCTATTTACATTCGAAATATCAGACCGGAAAAAGAAATTGAAACTAAAAATTTGCTTGCAAAAGTAGACTCAAAAGGTATAAAAACTTTTTTGTTTAAAAATAGCAGCGAAGCGATTGAGCATTCTAAATCTATAGGTTTAATTCAATAGATTTTGAAGCGCGATTTTGTGCTGGTCGGTTCTCACACTCCAGCTCTTTCATTTCGCTATGAAAAATGGCTTCTATCCTATCGGGGCTGTTTAACTAAATTTTATGGTACTATTTAGAAACTAGATGTAAATTCTAATTAACTTTATGGAACATGGAGACATGTTTCATGGCAAATAGCCAACATGCCTGTCTTCACCCATGTTTATAAAAAAATAGTTTCTTACAATTTACTGTGCAAATATTAAGAAATAGATTTTCCGAAAGGTGTAAAGGCCAAATTCATTAATTTAAAATGCTGTCTACCGAATGGAATACCAACAATGGTTATGCATAGCAATATGCCGAAGAAGAAGTGCGTTAAGGCGATCCAAAAACCACCACAAAATATCCAAATGATGTTCATAATTGTTGATAAGCAACCTGTATTTGAAGAAGTATCGGTTATTTTAACACCAAAAGGGGCAAGACCAACAATGGCAAATTTGAAACATTGAATACCGAAGGGAATGCCCACAATGGTTAAGCAAAGTATCAATCCGCCGATAATGTATTCGAAAAAGATGAATATACCTCCAAAAATAATCCAGATAATGTTGCCTATAAAATTCATTGCATACTTTTATTTTTAAGATGTGTGGAAATCAATTTTGTTACAATACAATTTAAAAACTCTTGCTTGTAATTATTTATTTTAGGGTACACACAAAATGAAACCTTATTATGAAAAAAATTATGACACTGGCAACGGTAGTTGCTTGCTTTGCACTAAAGGATGCAAAAGCTCAAAATGTAAATGGAGTTCGCTTAAGCGATATTCATGCAGACTATGTAGAACTTAGTCAAGATAGGCAGATTTTTAGCCGAAAAGTATATGTTATTTTTGAATACGGGCAAAAGGCTTCAAGAGAAAGTGAAGCATATGTAAAGGATGATAATGGAAAGGATATGGAGTTCAACTCTGCTATCGAATTAGTTAACAAAATGAAAGGATATGGATACGAACTTTTTCAAGCTTACGCAGAGCAAAATGGTAAAGAATCAAGTAAAACTAAATATATCTTAAAAAGAAAATAATATGCATCTGGTTTCGGGTAAGAATTTTTTTAATCAAACCGAAGTTAAATAAACCTGATGGCAATGAAAACGCCAACAATTTTTTTTATTGTTGGCGTTGTAATGTATAGCAGGGCTGATGCGGCCGATTAACAATAGGCTTTGCTTTGCAAATCTTAAATAAAATCTAAAGGATTAAACTTTTTATTTAAAATATCAGCATTGTTAACATCGAGCCACTTATCTAAAATGGTTCCATAAACTTGTCTAAAATCAAGTTGATATTTTAAATCGCCAGTATCTAAATCACCAAGATTTGGTGCCGCATTATAAATACCTTGCTTTTTTAAACGCCCGCCAAAAATGAACATATTATTTGCTGTTCCATGATCGGTACCATTACTTGCATTTTGCTCAACACGGCGGCCAAACTCCGAGAAAGTTACCACTAAAGTATCTTCTAATTTATTGTTGGCTTTCAAATCTTTTAAAAAAGCGGCCATGCCTTCACTGTATTGTTTTAGCAAATTTCCTTGCTGACCAATTTGGTTAACGTGCGTATCAAAACCACTTAATGATACATAATAAACTCTGGTTTTTAATCCTGAGGAAATGAATTTTGAAACTGTTTTTAACTGATTTGCAAAGCCAGATTGAGGATAAGTTGCTGTGTTTTTATATACTTTGGATGTGTTTTGAATGTAGCTTGCCGACGACGAAGTTTCTATCATGGTTTTGTATAGATAGCCTAAATTGTCTTCATCTAAATGTTCCTTGTCATTTTGCAACATCGCTTTAAAAAATGGGTCGTTAGTATTACGAAATAACGCAGCCGGGTCTTTTAGTGCAATTCCTTTCTTAGTCATACCTTTCATTGCAAGCGAAAGAGAGTCGTCAACTTCAATTGCAGTATATGGGAATTTACAGGTTTGGCAATTGCTGTCTAAATACCTTCCAATCCAGCCAGTTGATAAAAACTGATTACTATCGCTACCAGTTTGCCAAATATCCATAGATCGGAAATGTGAACGGTCGGGGTTTGGGTAACCAACATCGTTAATTACCGTCATCCAGCCCTGGTCGTGAATTTCTTGCAAAGCAGCCATATTTGGGTTTAAGCCCTGCATATCATTCAGTTTAATAACTTCTTCGGGTTTGATGGCAATGCTTTTACGTTTTTGATAGTAAATATCGTTTCCGAATGGGACAACTGTATTTAAACCATCGTTGCCACCAGACAGCTGTACCACAACTAAATTTTTGTAAAGGCTTAGCTCATCAAGCGCCATTGCCTCTAATGGTTTCATAAAAGCCGGAACAAATAACGAACCTGCTGCAACAAAACCTGTATTTCTTAAAAAATTTCTTCTGTTCATCTTCCTATTCTTTTAACAAAGTTGATATTCTGGCATACTTGCAAGTTCAACTGAGGTGCTTCGAAGACCTTTGTTGTCGCTAATCATACCTGTAATCTTATCATTTAACTTTGGCTGAAGTAAAAATTCTGCCAGTTCGAGTGGCGTTGTTCCTTTTGGTAAAGTATCTAAAAACTTGGGCCAATTTGCTTTTGCATCTACAAAAGATTTCGGTTTTGCTTTAGTGTTGGCATTAATAGTTGCTGTACGGCTTTGTGCAATTACAGCTTCATCTTCTGGGTCGGCTTTACCGCTAAAATCTATTTCTCCATCATTTAAAACTAAGGATGGGATTCGCATACGCAACATTAGAGACGAGCTATCAATCCAGTTTTGTCCCCCAGGCCAGCCAGCAACATTTGGTGGATTGAATAAATACTGCCCCAGACTGCTTTGCAATTGAATTAAAACCTGTGGCTTATTGTATGTAACATAAAATTCTCTACTTAAACCCACAATAAATTCTGCTGGCGATTTAATTTTTGTGCCCACATTTTCGGGACTGTAAAACCAATCTGATGTAAACATTTTTTTCATCAGCTCGGCAATATCATATTTCGAATTAAAGAAATGGTTAGCCAGTTCTTTAACATGAGTTTCATTCGGATTATCGTTTACAAAGAATTTATAAACTTTGCGTGATATGAATTCTGCTGTTTCGGGTTTATCTAAAATGATATCAATGATGTTTTCGCCATCAAAATTTCCAATTTTACCGAAAAATGTTTTCGTTCCTGTATCATGCAAATTTGGTCTGAAAATAAATGAGCCATCTTTATCGTACATCCAACCAGTAAAAGAACGAGCTGATTCTTTAATGTCTTGCTCGGTGTAATTTCCTCGTCCTAAGGTGAAAAGTTCCATCAATTCCCGGGCAAAATTTTCGTTTGGTTTGCCTTTTCTGTTTTGTTGGTTATTTAAGTATTGCAACATCGCAGGCGATTTAGAAACTTCGACTAACAAGGTTTTGAAGCTGCCTAAACCATTTGCTCTTTGTATATTGTTAAGTTGTTGGGCGAACATTGGATTATTGCTGCGGCATGCAAAGTGACCATGCCAAAAAAGGGTCATCTTCTCGCGGAGCGGATTGCTGGTATTAATCATTTTTTCGACCCAGGTAATATTTAAATCGCGGCTTTTTTCATTCTGCATGCGAACAATTTCCTGACGTTGTTTTTTCTCCTCGTCGGTTAAATCTTTTTTTGCATATAAACCTGCTTGCATTAAAAGTTGTTGCTTAGAGGCAACCGAGTCAATTAACGTAATGTCGTCGCTTTCTTTCGGTTCTTTAAGCAAGGTGCTTACCACCTTATCAATATTTTTTCTGCTTAGCTTATGTAAATCGGTAAATGAAATACCAAAGCCTGCACGGCTGTAAAGATGCTTTACTTTATAGAAATTATCTTTCGGACTCATAATCACAGTTTTGATAGTATGACTTATTTAAAACGCAGTGGTTTAATCTTTGTTTTGTTTCTTAATTTAGCAGCATGTTTTTTCAATTACTTGATGATGATATAAGTTTTCCTAATCCTGCGCTTGCAGAAGAAGATGGTTTACTTGCTATTGGCGGAGATTTAAGTTTGAAAAGATTGCTCTTAGCGTATTCTAATGGTGTATTTCCATGGTTTAGCGAAGGCGAACCGATTCTCTGGTATTCTCCTCATCAGCGTTGCGTAATTTATCCTGAAAGAATTAAAATTAGCAAAAGCATGAAGAAAATTTTAAGGGATGATATCTTTAAAATTACCATCAATCAAGCATTTTCTGACGTAATTAAAAACTGTGCATCAACTTTTAGGGTAGGGCAGAATGGTACCTGGATTACCAACGAAATGCAGCAAGCATACATAAATCTTCATAAAAACGGATACGCACACAGTGTTGAAGTTTGGCTCGAAGGCAAACTTGTTGGCGGCTTATACGGATTGATAATTAATGGTGTTTTTTGCGGCGAAAGTATGTTCAGCCTGGTTAGTAATGCATCCAAAGCAGCCTTGATTTTTTTGAGTAAAACTAATATCGGTTTAATAGATTGCCAGTTGCCAAATGATCATTTAATGAGCTTGGGTGCTGAAATGATAGATAGGGAATTGTATATGGCTGTTTTGAAACAGGATAATGTTAATGCCTAATTATAGGCTCAAACAAAAAACCTGTAACTTTTTAAAAATTACAGGTTTTTCGAGTATTTATTTTTTTAGATTAAAGTTCTCTAACCCAGATGTTTCTAAAGCTTATCGCCGGGCTTGGGTCGCCATGGTCTTGTAGTTTAATAGATGCCGGGCCATGTTTTTTATACTGTGGAGCACCGATATATCTGGTTTCACCTTTTAAAACGTAATTGTTCTGAAGCAATACACCATTTAAAAATAAAGTAACACTTGCTGGTTTTAAAACACTACCATCTTCATTAAATCGTGGTGCATTCCAAATAATATCGTAATACTGCCATTCACCAGGTTTTTTGTTAGCATTGGCTAACGGAATGGCTTGTTTATAAACACTTCCTGTTTGTCCGTTTACATAGGTTTTATTATTGTAAGCATCCATAATTTGGATTTCATAACCATCATCGCCGCCGCCTGTTGAAGCTAAAAATACACCACTATTTCCTCTAGCCTGGCCTTCGCCAGTAATATTTGCAGGAATTTTCCATTCCATGTGCAATTGGTAATCAGTAAATTTCTTATTCGTTTCGATATTACCTGTACCCTTTTTTACAGTGAAAAAACCATCATCAATAGTCCATGCAGCGGGCTTTGATGTATCTTTTACAGAATGCCAGGCATCCAAATTTCTTCCATTGAATAAAATAATTGCATCAGAGGGTGCCTCCTGAGGGAGGTTTCCTGGAGTTACAGATTTTGGAACGGGTTCCCAAACCTCAGTAGTTTTTGGATCTTTGGCAGGATCTATCTTTTTGTCTTGCGCCATTGCCTGAACTGTAAAAAATGCAGGTATTAATAATAATGCGTATTTGCTCATAACTATAAATTAACTTTCTAAAGTTAATCGATTTATTAATAAATAGAAATATACTGTCCGATTTATTATGTTAAATCATCAACAACATAAGTTTCACTAATGATAACTTCATCGGGTGCTATACTCTCCTTATTTTGTTCTGATAAGTCTCGCACGGGGCAATAACCTGTAATCCCTCTGTATAATAATCCTGCGCCAACTGCGGCGCCAGTTATTGCAATAACAGGATGAGAAAATATGCCAGTTAAACCTTTATAAAGCAAATAAGTTCCAGCTGCGCCTGATAACCAACGCTCAGATTTTGAAACATTCTGAAATAACTCCGGATATTTCCAAGCCTCCTTAATATTATTTATTGTGGTATTTAAATCTTCGTTTGTCATGATAATAGAATTTAGTTTCTATGACTATAACAAATTGAAACTGATTGAGTTTTAAATGATTTTTTTTGCCTCGGAAGCGTTGGTTAATACGGAATAATTAAAGTTCTCATCATTGCGAGGTACAAATCAATCTTAATGCTTTAAAGTCTGGCGATAATTGTAGGATTGCCTCGTGCCTCGCTGTAATGGGATGGCTATTCTAAAAACCAAGAAAATTAATTTAAGTGAAATTATTAATCCAATTCGGTTAATAATATAGAACAGCAGCTTACTTCAAAATATCTCTTATATCCTCTTTGCTTAAAGATTTAAAGAAGCTTTCCTCAGTAGTAATTAGAGAATTTGCTAACGATTTTTTTCGATTTTGCAGGGCCAGAATTTTCTCTTCTACAGTATCTTTTGCTATAAATTTATAGATAAAAACTTTTTTATCCTGACCAATTCGATGCGTCCTGTCAATGGCCTGTTGTTCTACAGCTGGATTCCACCATGGGTCTAAAATAAAAACATAATCAGCCTGAGTTAAGTTTAAACCAACACCGCCAGCTTTTATTGAAATTAGAAAAACCTTTAACGACTCATTTTGCTGAAATTCAGAAACAATTTCACCTCGATTTCGGGTTGCGCCATCTAAGTATGCAAAAGGTATATTTTCTGCTTCGAAATGTTTCTTGAAAATATCGAGGTGCTTTACAAATTGCGAGAAAACTAAAACTTTATGTCCGCCTTTTAAAACGTTATCTAAAGTATGAATTACGTTTTCAAACTTTCCAGAATCAGATTCATAACCAACATCAATCATTACCGGGTGGTTAGCCAATTGACGCAATGCGGTTAATCCTTGTAATAACTGAACTTGCTTTTGAGCAAAAGTTCCATCATCCATGCTTTGCAATAAATCGTTACGATAGGCTGATTTTGTTTTTTCGTAGTAAGCAGCCTGGTCTTCGCTCATATCACAATAAATAACCTGCTCTGTTTTTGGAGGTAATTCTGATGCTACCTGCTCTTTTGTGCGGCGAAGTACAAAGGGTTTTATAATCGATTGAAGTTTTCGTGCCTTTTCTTCGTCTTTTTTCTTTTCTATTGCCTGAACATATTCCTCATAAAAAAAAGCCTGTGTGCCTAATAAACCAGGGTTTAAAAACGTTAACTGCGACCATAAATCGCCGACAGAGTTTTCTACGGGAGTACCGCTTAGAATTAAGCGATGTCTCGATTTTAAACTTCTAACTGCTTTGAAAGATTTAGATGAAGGGTTTTTAATATTCTGACTTTCATCCAGGATAACATAGTTGAAATAGAAATTTTTAAGCTCATCAACATCAACTCTAGTAACGCCATAAGTGGTAATTACAATATCGTAATTGGCAAAATTGGCAATATCTTTATTTCTGTTTGTGCCGGTATGCGCTAAAATTTTAAGTTTAGGTGTAAACTTTTTTGCCTCTGTTAGCCAGTTATAAATTAATGAGGTTGGCATTATGATTAATGAAGTTGTTTGCATTGAAGAGAGTTGATCATCTTCTTTAACCTTTTGCAACATAGCCAAAGTTTGTATGGTTTTACCCAAACCCATATCATCTGCTAAACAACCACCAAAATTATATTCGCGTAAGAAACTAAACCAATTGTAACCTGCTTTTTGATAATCTCGTAAACTGCCTTTAAAATGTACGGGCATTTGTGTGTCGGCAATATCTTCAAAATCGTTAAGACGTTGCAGTTTGCGTTCTAATGTAACATTTGCTAGGCTATCTTCGGCCAAGTCGTTAATTAAACCAATGTGGTGTTTCTTTAATTTTAGGTTTTTACCTACTTCTGCAAGACTAAATAAACTCCCATATTGTGTAAACCACTTATCGGGAATAATGGCAACTTCGCCATCTGGCAAGGTAAATTCTCTTCTTTTATGAAGAATGTGTTGTTTTAAAGATAGAAATGGAATTTGGTATTTACCAAACCAAACTACGGCATTAATATCAAACCAATCATTACTTTCTTTAACTTCTAAATCTATTTTGCTGGCACCAAAAACAAAACGTTTCTGACCAGTTGCCTGCTCAATTTCAAAACCAGCCGCTTCTAAAATTTCGATATGTTCATTTACCCAATTTATCGCCGCATAACTTGGATTCTCGTCGGCAGAAATAACTTCTAAATTGCTAAATAAAGCACTTGTTTTTTTTAGCCCGAGTGATAATAATAAATTGAATTGCTTTTTCTCCCATTCTGCAGAACGTTTTATCCTGTGGAAAATATAGTTATCAGCAGTTTTTTCTAGTCGAACTGTAACTTTATGTGCATTTTCTACAGGAAAAATATACTCACCATATTTAAAATAAAGTTGAATTTGCGATAAACCACCATCAACATAAAAAACCTTTACAACCGGAATAGCTTCATATTGCTCAGTTTTAATTTCAAATCCTTCTGCATAAACATGATGCTTTTCTATTAATGGTGCTATAAATTTTTCAAAATAAGTTGCCTCTGTCGATTTTGGAATCGAAATAAATCGCTTTGCTAAAAAGGGTTGAAGTTTTTTGCCTTCAATATCCTGATCGAAAAAGTATAAAACATCACTTAGTAATAACCAAGCAGGTTTATTGCTAACAATTTGCGCTTCTTTAAACATAAATTCAATGCGCAAATTTTGATATTTTATTGTTGGAAAATAACGTGTTTCTGTTTCATTTCGGCGGAAATGGAAAAGTATAGATGCTGGTTCTGATGCTAATTCTATTTTGCGTTCTACTGGCCAGCCATCTTTATCCATTAAATACAGCTCATCCTTAACTTTTAATAATTCTAAAGCTTCGGCAAGTTTTTTTTCAATTTTCGGGCGAACACTATCGTAGAATTTATCGTCAAAAATCTTTGTAAAAAACTCAGTTGGTCTTATTAACTTCTTGTAGTATTTTTTGATGAGCGAATCCTGTTCAATATCATCTAAAATCTTAATCAACTTATAATCAATTTCGCTTAAATAAGCATGAAATTCTTCTGCGGTATGTGTGAAAATTCTTTGATACGTAAAGGAAAAGTCGCCTTGCGGATTAAGTTGAACTACGTGAGGCTCAATCAAATATCCTAAATACTCATGCTTGCACAAAGAGTACACAACTTTACATGTTTTGGAGCTATCGACGCGTAACATTAATGAGAATAAAAATTTTTATAAGCTAAGCGCTTAAAAAACTTTAAACTTACAATATTTTGGGGTTACATCAAAAAAAGTTAGCTGAAATTAGAATAAAAAATATTGATTATTCTTCTTTTAAAAGCTAACCAAAAAAGAAAAGGCATCCTAAAATTAGAATGCCTTTTCTGTGTGTTAATAATTTTATTATTTCCAACCGCCACCTAAAGCACGATATAAGTTTACTACAGATTGAAGTTTCTGCAATTTATCGTTTATACCACTTAACTGTGCTGCCAATAAACTTTGCTCTGAAGTTAAAACATCAGTATAATTTGTTGCCGAACTGTAGCGTAATAATTCCTTTGTAAAATCTACCGCTTTGGTTAAAGATGCAATTTGTTTCGCCCTGGTTTCTTCTTTTTCAGTTGCAGTTTGATAAGCATATAGAGCATTAGATACTTCCTGTCCGCCAGTTAAAAGCGTTTGTTGAAAGTTATAAAATGCAATTTGCTGATTAGCCTGAGCAGTTGTTAAACGGGCTTTGTTAGCCCCTTTAGCAAAAATTGGTTGTGTTAAACCACCAACTAAATTGTAGAAAATAGAATTATCGAAGAAATTACTTAATTGCAAACTCGTTAAACCACCAGATGCTGTTAAAGTTAAAGCCGGATAGAAATAAGTTTTAGCAACATTTGTGTTTTCAAATGCAGAGCGGAAACCAAATTCAGCCGCAATAACATCAGGGCGATTTTGTAGTAATTGTGCGGAAACGCCAGTTTGTAAATTGGTGTAAGGAGTTTGCTGGTCTATGGTTGTGCGATTAATACTTCCGGGAGCTTGAGCGATAATTACACCTAATGCATTTTCTGCCTCTTTTATACTTCTTTTTAAATCTGGAAGTGTAACCTGCGCCGCGTATAAATTCGCCTCACTCTGAACAACAGCTGCACCGTTCACAATGGCACCTTCTTTCAAAGCTTTCATGGTTTCCAAGTCCTGAGTTCTGATTTTAATCGTTTGCTCTGTAATCGCCAGTTGCTTATCTAAAGCCAAAAGGGTATAATAATTATTGGCTATGGTTGCAATTAGCTGTGTTTGAACGGCTCTTTTAGCAGCGTCACTTTGCAATAATGCAGCGTATGCTGCCTTTTTTGCACTACCTAATTTTCCCCAAATATCAGCCTCCCAAGCGGTACTTAGTGCAGCTCTGTAGGTTTGTGTTTCGAGATTGATATTAATCCCGGCAGGAAAGTTTAAGGCTGCTGCAGATTGTTTTGCATCAGTTACAGAAACATCAGCTTGTAAGCTTGGTAAAAATGCTGCACGACTTTGACGTAAAGTTGCCTCCGAAATTTTAATACGCTCGATTGCTTGTTTTAAGTCTAGGTTTTCGTTAATTCCTTGCTGAATCAACGATTGCAAAGTTGTATCAGAAAACAAGTTTTTCCAAGGCAAATCTGCTATGGTAACCGTATCTGTTGTGTTATTGTCACGGTATAAACCTTCGTTTTTAACTTGTGGGCGTTCGTATTTTTTAGTTACGCAGGCGCTTAAAGTAAGGATGGTAAAACCGATTAAAATGGAATATTTATATCTGAAATTCATATATTCTTGAAATTAATGTTTGCTATTACTCGTAGCCAACTTATATTCTTCAGGTGTTTGTTCATGATCAATGCCTTCATTAAATGGCGATTTATTACTCGCTTTCTCTTGTAAAGTTTGGAAAATAATAAACAATGCAGGGATAACAAATACACCGAAAATGGTACCGATTAGCATACCGCCAACAGCACCTGTACCAATTGATGTATTACCTGCAGCACCAACTCCCGATGATAACATCAGGGGAAGCAGCCCGAGGATAAAGGCAAATGAGGTCATCAAAATTGGGCGTAAACGAGCTGTTGCACCATCAATTGCTGCATTAACAATGCTCATTCCTTTTCTTCTTCTATCAACCGCATACTCTACAATTAGGATGGCATTTTTCGCCAACAGTCCAACAAGCATAATTAGCGTAATCTGTGTATAAATGTTATTATCAACACCGAATATTTTATCGAAAACAAATACGCCAGCTAAACCAATTGGTAGAGAAATTAATACTGCTAATGGTAAAATATAACTTTCGTATTGTGCCGCCAATAAGAAGTAAACAAAGATTATACAAAGTAAGAAGATAAATACAGTTTGACTTCCGCCGCTTATCTCCTCACGAGATAGACCAGAGAATTCATATCCATAACCTGTTGGTAAACTTTCTGCCGCAACTTCTTGTACTGCTTTTAATGCATCACCAGAACTGAAACCTGGGTTTGGATTACCTGTTACCGCAATTGAGGTAAATAAGTTGAAACGAGAGATAGCCTGTGGCCCGTAAACTTTTGTTAAGGTTATAAATTCCGAAACCGGAGCCATTTGTCCTTTGGAGTTACGAACGAAAATGCTGGTTAAACTTTCCTGATTAGCACGATATTTTGCATCTGCCTGATATAACACTCTAAACTGCTTTCCAAATTTATTAAAGTTAGAAGCATACACACCACCGTAATACCCTTGCATTACACCTAAAACATCACCAACAGTTATACCTGCTTGTTTTACCTTAGCCACATTTACATCAATTTGATATTGTGGAAAATTTGGGTTGAATGAAGTTGATGCATATTGAATTTCTGGGCGCTTAGCCAATGCAGCAAGAAACTTATTTCCTACATCATTAAACTTTTTAATATCTCCACCAGTTTTATCTTGCAATTGGAATTCGAAACCGCCACTGGTACCAAAACCTTGAATTGTAGGCGGAGCGAAGAAGATAATTTTTGCACCTTTAATATTAGCAGTCTTCGCGAAAAGTTCTCCAATAATTACTTTTACATCACGACCTTTACGTTCATCCCAAGGCGTTAAACGACCAATAACCATTCCGTAAGAGCTACCAGAACCACTAATTAAACTACGTCCCACTACCCTTAAGGAGTTTTTAATTTCGGGAATGGTGTGTGCAATGCTGTCAATTTTAGAAATTATGATACTGGTTTCTTCCTGTGATGTTCCTGCAGGTAGCGAAATATCTGAGAATACTGTCCCTAAATCCTCATTTGGTACAAAACCTTTAGGGGTTGTATTCATTGTCCAAACCAATACTGCTGTGAAGAATAGAATACCCAAACCAACTATCCACTTCTTTTTAGATAGAAAGCCTACAGATTTTTTATATTTTCCAGTTACTGCATCGAAAGATGTGTTGAATGCATCATAAAAACGATTGATGAAATTCTTTTTCTTCTCGTGATCCTCTTTGTGTGGTTTTAAGAAAATAGCACAAAGCGCAGGACTTAAAGTTAAAGCGTTAATTGCTGAAAGTATAATTGAAATAGCCAGTGTTAAACCGAATTGTTTGTAGAATACACCAGATGAACCTTGAATAAAGCTCACTGGAATAAATACCGCCGCCATTACTAAAGTGATGGAAATAATTGCACCGCTAATGTCCTCCATTGCATCTACTGTTGCTTTTCTGGCATCGGTATAACCTTCATCTAGCTTTGCGTGTACGGCCTCTACAACTACAATCGCATCATCTACCACAATACCAATGGCGAGCACGAGTGCAAATAGCGTTAATAAGTTTATCGTAAAGCCGAATAAACTCAGGAAGAAAAATGTACCAATAATGGCTACCGGAACACTAATTGCCGGAATTAAAGTAGAACGGAAATCTTGTAAGAAGATAAATACAACTAAGAATACTAATATAAAAGCCTCGATTAAGGTGTGAATTACCTTTTCAATTGATGCATCCAAGAAATCGTTTACGTTAACTAAAGTAGTATAATGAACTCCTTTTGGGAAAGATTTCTGAGCTTCATCTAAAGTTTTAATCGAGTTTTCGATTACTTCTTTTGCATTTGAACCTGCGGTTTGGTTAATGGCAATACCTAAAGCTTGTTTTCCATTAAATTTAACAGAACTGGCATAACTTAAAGCACCCAGTTCAATTCTGGCTACATCTTTTAAGCGAAGAATTTGTCCGTTGGCATCAGCTTTTATTATGATTTCACTAAACTGACTTTCATCTTTTAATCTACCCGAATATTTCAAAGTATATTGAAAAGCCTGGTCACCTTGTTCGCCAAATTGTCCTGGTGCCGCCTCAACATTTTGTTCAGCAAGTGCAACACTCACATCATTTGGCACTAATCCATATGTTGCCATAACATCTGGCTTTAACCAAATACGCATGGTATAATCCATCTGGCCGAATGCGCTTGCATCACCAACACCATTAATACGTTTAATTTGTGGGATGATGTTAATGTTAGCATAATTTTGTAGAAATGTCTGATCATAAGAAGGGTCATCGCTATAAATAGCAAAAATTAATACATTACTGGCTTGTCTTTTTGCAGTAATTACACCAGATTTTGTAACTTCTGCGGGAAGTAGGCTGGTTGCTCTAGCAACCCTGTTTTGTACGTTTACCGCAGCTAAATCGGGATTTGTGCCCAGTTTAAAGTTTACTGTAATGGTTGCGGTACCATCATTACTTGCAGAAGAGGTCATGTAAGTCATGTCTTCCACACCGTTAATTTGTTCTTCTAGCGGAACAACAACGCTACTCATTACCACATCGGCATTTGCACCCTGGTATGAGGTAGAAACCTGCACCGTTGGAGGGGCGATTTCAGGATATTGTGAAACCGGTAAAGTAGCTAAACCTAAAACACCGAGAATTACGATGATGATGGATATAACCGTTGATAGAACCGGTCTTTCTATAAATTTCTTAAACATAATTAATATTGATTACACTAAATAAGTGTGGTAGCACTGATTACATTGTTATTTTTTAATTTCAGCGTAAACCGCATCTGCACTTTGTTCTTCTGGTTTAATTTTAACACCATCTTTTAAAGATTGGAAACCTTCTAAAACAATTTTATCGCCAGCCTTTAAGCCTTTGGTTACTACATAGAACTTATCTTTGGCTAAATCCATTATCTGAATTTCGGTGCTGATAACCTTTGCAGAATCGCCCAATACATAAACAAATTTTTTACCCTGTAAATCGATTGTAGATTTTTGAGGAACAAGAATTGCATTATCAACGTGTTGAGGTATTCTAACTGATGCACTTCCGCCAGATTTTAATAGGAAAGTTGGGTTGGGGAAAGTTGCTCTTAAACTTGCAGAGCCCGTGGCTGTATTAATCTGGCCGTTAATTGATTCAATTTTACCATTTTGTGCATAAACATTTCCATCCGCTAATACCAAACTTACGGCTGGAATGTTTTTCATTTGCTGCGCAAGTGTATTGCCTTTGTATGTTTTAGAAAAATCTAAAAGTTGTTTTTCGTTTAAAGAAAAGTAAGCATAAACCTTTGATGTATTTGAAACCGTAGTTAATGGCTCCGTGCTTGAGCTGCTAACCAAACTTCCTGTTCTAAAAGGAAGACTTCCAACTATGCCATCTACAGGGCTTGTTATAGAAGTGTAGCCTAAGTTAACCTGCGCGTTTGCTAAGGCAGCCTTAGCTTGCGACAGCGCAGCTTTTCTACTTTGCAATGTTAATTGAGCAGCATCTAAATCATATTTACTAATGATATCTTTCTCTACTAAAGGTTTTGTTTTGTTAACCTGAAGTTGAGCTGCATTTACATCTGCTTCAGCGCTACTTATTGCAGCTCTTGCTGTTCTAACTTCTTGCTCGTATTGCGGTGCCATGATGGTAAAAAGTAATTGGCCTTTTTTAACAACGGCGCCTTCATCTACCAATATTTTCTGGATAAAACCATCCACTTTAGGTCTGATATCGATATTCTGAATACCTTCAATTGTAGCAGGATAATCTGAATTTAATTCGGTGTTTTGGGCGTTAACCGTAAAAACCGGATAGGCTTGTGGGCCGGCGGCTGCAGCTGCTGCTGCTTTTTTTGCTTCATCGTTATTTCCGCAAGATGCTAAAAGCATGCTAATGCTTATGCTGAAAAAGAGAGTTGTTACTTTTCTCATGGACTATTTTGGTGTGTTTAAATTTATTTTCCGGGATTAGGAACGCAATCAAAATTTGGGTTTTGAATTTTGCGAATCCAGCCCAAAAATAAAGCCTAAAAAAAAATAAATCTGTCCAAATTCTGTCATTTAATCAATCGATTGATTTATTTATCGTTAAAAAGCACTCTTCGAAGTATCTAAAAGGCTCTTGTGTAGTGTTTTGACACTGTTTTTTTATGTGAAAATCGTGTGTAATTAAATTGCGACAGATGTTAAAAGGTGTTAAATAGAACCTGTTTGTACTGTTTTTATATCAATTAATGTTGAGGATTTTAGTCGTTTTTTTTACCGATAGTGTAAAAATTACACCAGCGCATATTTCTTTTTGGATATTTTTAGTAGAAATTTTACTGAGTTTTCATTTAAAGGGAAATTGTTTCTGTTTGTAAACCTGACAGAAGTGAGAATACTTTTGATAAAAACTTTTAAGGTTTTTTAAAAAAAAATCATTGTTGTCCGATAAAAATAAACGGGATAGCCTAAGCCACCCCGTTTTTTATACCTTTAAGTTACGACACCAAAAAGTATGCTTAAAGGTACAACATTTT
>NZ_JBHSBY010000019.1:0-66743 GCF_042650905.1 Pedobacter jamesrossensis
CTTGGAATATTTAATTACCTCAACAAAAACTGGTGCACTTTGGCTCGGAATGACTGGTGTACTATGCCTCGGAATGGGTGGTGTAGTATGGGTCGGAATATCCATGAAACGCTAAATATTAAGAATAATGGCTCAATAGTTTATATCTGCATAAGCGAATTGCCTTTGAATGAACAAGAGCCTTTTAAAAATTGGCTTTTGAAAGAGGGGCAAACACAACCAGTAATAGAAGAAGAGCCGATTAAATTTGATTGCGCCTATCCGTGGGATTATGAGCTTTGGAAATCAAATCCAAATGCTACTCATTTGCTGTAGATTATTTTTTTTCTTTTGCTGTAACTAGACGTCTTTTTTTTCTTTAAAATACGGTTTTGCTATATTTTCTATCAATTTTGCTATAAAAATATATCGTTCAATGTCTTTTAAGGATTTTGATTACTTAATATCTATATTGAGAATTAGATAACCGTAATTTGTTTTTTTAAAAAAAACTTGAGCGGATTAATTTTATATAATCGGCTCAAGTAATTTCGTTTTGCATATTGAATAATTTGTTAATTAAATAAATCCATTTGATATGGAACACCGTGTTGTTCAAACATTTTAACTCTAAATTCATACCAAGTAGTTGAGTTTTTCATCACTTCAACTGCTTCATCAATAAACTGTTCAAGTTTACTTTGTCCCGCTTCATTTAAATATTGAAAATGTTTAAATCTTCTAACGCCAGCAACTATATAAGGGTTTTGCAATTGTATTGCCATTAATATATCTTTTGTGAAACGCCCGTAAATTACTTCAACAGTATATTTTGCAACCAACCAAGGTTTCCTGTAAACATTTGCACCTTGAACTTTCCAGCCCTTTAATCGAAACATCTCTTTGTAATACACTTGAGGGAATGTAACTTGATGAGCCTTAGCTGTATGCAAAACAAAGTTTTTTATCGCGTCTAATGAGATTTGGCTTGCTCCAAGTATAGCTAATCTTTCAAATTCTTTTTCCTTGTTTTCTTTCGATGGACTTTGCTTAATTCTTAATTCTGGTCCATCTAATAGAAACTGGAATAGTTCTGCTCCTGCAACTGGAATGTCTTCAATCTGATGTTCGTCCTTGACGGCATCCTCTGGTTTGGGTTTGTGTTTTTTCATATTTTATTAATTATAAATTTTTAATTTAAGAGGCTTTACAAATTGGGAAATGGGTTTATAATTTCCCCAAGAATTTTCCAGTAGAGTTAGTATGTTAGTGATGTCTGGATTATACTTTTTTGCTCTTGGCCAAGCATATTTATCTTTATTATTTTTCCCAATGTTATAAGCGTGAAATACATATATGAAGCTTTTATGCACGTGATTCGCTTTTGCGAACGAATCCACGTAGCTGTCATCATTGATGTAAGCTTGAATGTGTTTCAGTTTTTCGTTTGAAAAAAGATATTCTCTAGCAAAATTATCCGCTTCCTGCTCTTTTTCTCTTACTGAAAGTTGTCTTTCGCTTTCATCTTCAGAAAAATGATATTGTCCAACTTTAATTTCATCCCAGTCAAAAATTACGTGATACAATTCGTGGAGTAGGGCAAACCAAATTGTTGGATAAAAACCCCTGTAATCCGTTAATATAATGCAAGGTTTTCCATTAACGGGTATTGTAGCACCTCGTAAATGTATTGATGGAAGAGAAGCTTGCCAAACAACTGTAATGCCTAATTTAAACAAATCCTTTATTACATTAATTAATCCAAAATGTACATCAGTTGAATGCCATCTAATCTGCGAGAAATATTTAATAAGAGAGTTTCTGTTATATTCATACGAATTATTTAATGCCTTGATAGTTTTCTCAGCTTGCATTAACCATATTGACCTATTTTGTAAATTTTTAGGCTGAACTGCACCGGAGCTAAAAGCTACATCTACACTTGGGCTTTGATATTGAAAGATATCCTTTAGCTCAAAAAGCTCGCAAATATTTCGTTCAATTTCTTCAAAATCACTAATGCTTTTTATAAAGCCAACTTTTTTGAGCGTTGCTAAATCGAAGTTAGATTTTATGAATTCAATTTTGTCACTTGCTAATCTGTTCGTATCAGGAAAAGATTGCTCTAATGCCTCTAAATATAATTCGGCAACTTTTTGTTTTGAAATTTTAAGAAAACCAGCAAGTTTTAAAAGGATAAAAAAATCAACCCTTTTTTGAGAACCACTCAAAATTCCATTTAATGTTCTATATTCAATATCTATAATTTTTTGAGCATCTGTTCTGGTAATATCCAGTTCGTGAAGCCTTTTTTCAAACAGTGTGGTTAGCGTCGCTTTTTCGTTAACTTCTTGTGGTTTATACAAGTCGTTAAGTAATTGGTCTAAGCTAAAACTTTCGTTGTTTTCTGTCATTTATAAAATGTATTATTACAGATGCTAATATATCAATAATATATATTTAAATGTCATTTGGGTTGAAAAAATGTATTAGTACATTTTTTTTAATTAAACCTTAGCAAGAAGTTGATTTTTTAATTTCCAAAAAAATACGGTTTTGCTATATTATACGGTTTCCCGTAATTTAAATATGTGATTACTATCTATCTTAGTTCTAAAATTAAATAACTCAATTTATAAAAAGATGAATATTTAATCTGTCGGTCGGTATGTTATAATGGTTTTATGAAATTTACATTTATAGGAGAATAGAATCGTTACTTATGCCTGTATCGGTCGGCATGTTATAATGGTTTTTATAAATGAGCTTTAATTTACCATTAAACATCATTCTCTTAAAAACATTCGGTCGGTATACTATTACACTTTTAGATAAATTATCAACTTGTATTCATTTAATCTTTCTATTTTAGGAAATATTTAAATTAAAAATGTCTCATTGCCCTTTATGCCATTATTTCAAAAATCTGTAATTACCAAACATTTACAAAGTCAAGATAAATCTAAATTGCTTTTACAATGGAGCATATTTAAAAATCACTTTCACAATCTATTTATTCAAGAGAATATCCGTAGCAGTAAAGAAGAACAATACCAAGGAGAGTTCTTAATTGATTTGTTTGTTAATGGTTTAGGATATGTTAAAAACCCTACGCCAAATTTTAACTTAACGACAGAATACAAAAATGTAAAGGATAGTAAGAAAGCAGATGGTGCAATATTAGTTGATGGCAAGGTAAAAGCTGTTATTGAGCTAAAAGGAACAAACACTACCGATTTAGGCAAGATAGAAGTACAGGCATTCGGCTATAAAAACAATCAACCAGACTGTGCTTACGTTGTAACATCTAACTTTGAAAAGTTGAGGTTTTACATCGATAACGCAACAGAATTTTTAGAGTTTAATTTATTCCAACTTACAGAAAAAGAATTTGAATTACTTTATCTGTGTTTAGCTTACGAAAATATTGCAAATGATGTTCCTAAGAAATTAAAGGAACAATCGTTAAGCAAAGAAAAAGACATTACCAAAGCCTTATATACTGATTATTCGCTGTTCAAAAGAGAATTGCATCAAGATTTAGTAAAACAAAATTCAGCATTTGATGCATTGGAATTATTTAAAAAATCGCAAAAATTATTAGATAGATTTTTGTTTCTATTCTTTGCAGAAGACCGCCAATTGTTACCACCTAACTCTGTACGTTTAATTTTAAACGATTGGCGAGATTTACAAGAGAGGGATGAAAACGTCCCCCTCTATAACCGATTTAAAAAGTATTTCGAATATCTTAATACAGGATTTAAGGGCAAACGTTATGATGTTTTTGCTTACAACGGTGGCTTATTTAAACCCGATGAGGTTTTGGACGTTATCAAAATTGATGATGAATTGCTTTACAAGCACACACTAAAACTATCTGAATACGATTTTGCAAGTGAAGTTGATGTAAATATTTTAGGGCATATTTTTGAAAATTCCTTAAATGAATTGGATGAAATAAAAGCACAATTAGAGGGGACAGTAGCTGAAAAGGCAACAACTAAAAGAAAAAAAGACGGGGTATTTTACACACCAAAGTACATCACAAAATACATTGTCGATAATACCATTGGTAAGCTGTGCACCGATAAAAAAACAGAATTTAACCTGATTGAGGAAGATTACACAAACGATAAAAAACGTACTAAAGCAACCAAACAACCACTTTTAGAAAAACTAAATAACTACCGAAATTGGTTACTGCAAATTACTATCTGCGACCCAGCCTGTGGAAGTGGAGCTTTTTTAAACCAAGCTTTAGACTTTTTAATTACCGAGCATAAATACATTGATGAATTGCAAGCCAAACTATTTGGCGATGCATTGGTTTTGAGCGATATTGAAAAAAGCATTTTAGAAAATAATCTATTCGGGGTTGATTTAAACGAAGAAAGCGTAGAGATTGCAAAGCTGTCTTTATGGTTACGCACTGCACAACCCAATCGAAAACTAAACGACCTAAACAACAATATTAAGTGTGGAAACTCATTGATAGATGATGTGGCCATTGCCGGCGATAAAGCATTTAATTGGCAGACGGCATTTCCTAAAATATTTGAAAATGATGGTTTTGATGTGATTATTGGAAATCCGCCTTATGTTAGGCAAGAGCTATTAGGGAATATTCAGAAGAAGTATTTTTCTGAAAATTATCCAAATGTATTCAATGGTACTGCTGACTTATACGTTTATTTTTATAGTCTATCATTAACAATATTAAAGCCAAAGGGAATATTAGGATTTATAACTCCAAATAAATGGATGGAAAGAAAATATGGTTTTGAATTAAGGAATTATTTGAAGTCATTTTATATTCTTCAAATTATTAATTATGGTGAACTAAAAATCTTCGAAGATGCTTCTACTGAACCTGAAATCACAATTATCGAAAACACTATCAATAATCAAGATATAAAATATTCTATTATTAAATCATTAATTGATGCTCAAAATTATGATTATAAGTTACAATCATATAAAAAGGAAAATTTGGAAGATGCAATTTGGAGGTTTACTGATAATGAGGTTAATAATATCCTTAGAAAATTTAACAGTTCAAATTATACTTTAAACGAGTATACAAATGGAGGAAACTATAGAGGTATATTAACGGGACTAAATGAGGCATTTATTATTGATGAAAATACAAGAAATAAAATAGTTAGTAATGATAATAAATCCATTTCAATTTTAAAAAAGATGGTCGAAGGGGACGACCTAAGAAAATGGAGTTTATTATATTCAGGTAGGTATTTAGTTGCAACGGAATACAGTTTAGATGTTCCAAATGAATATCCTGCAGTTTTTGACTATTTAAAGTCGTTTGAGGAGAAATTAATAAAACGTCAGGATAAAGGATTAAATTATTGGAATTTGAGAAGTTGTGACTATTATAATGAGTTGGAAAAACCTAAATTAATTTATTATCATACAGCAGTTAACCATAACTTTTATTATGATACAGAAAAATATTATATAAGTGCGAACTGTTACTTTATAGCCAATGCTGATAGATACTTGCAGTGTGTTTTAAATTCAAAACTATTTAATTGCGTTAAAAAATATTTATTTCCAGCTTTTGGTGATAGCGAAAATGGGGGTAGGGTTAGATTAGATGCTAATAAAATGGTTAAACTGCCTATCAAGATAATTTCAGAAGAAATCAAGTCAAAATTTACCAAGAAAGCTGAAGAAATAACTTTATTCAGTAACCAACTACAGGAGCAATCTCAAAAATTCCAAAGAACGTTACAAAGAAAATTTGCTTTTGAAGTTCTATCTAAGAAATTACAATATTGGTATTTGTTAAGTTATGCTGATTTTATTAAAGAATTAACCAAGCAAAAAGTTAAACTTTCGATAAGTCAAGAAGCGGACTGGGAAGATTATTTTAATACCGAAGCAAAGAAAGTTTTAGCCTTAAAATCTGAAATAGATGCTACCGATAAAGAAATAGATGCAATGGTTTATAAGCTTTATGATTTAACTGCAGATGAGATTAAAATTGTGGAGCAGAGTTGAGCTTTATTTAGAGCTATAATGTTGAGTTCCCAGGGATATATCATTGTCACATATTCTGGTTAAAACCACAACAGTAATCAATTAACAATAATATTCATATAAAATAAAAGATAATTTAAATCGAATGGAAGATATTTTTAAACCTAGTAGCTTAACAATTAAACAACTATTTGGAAATACAGATAGTCTATATCAAATTCCAAGATATCAAAGACCATATTCTTGGGGCGATGACCAATTGGAAAAGCTTTGGGATGATTTAATTGAGGCAAAAGAGAATGACCCTAATTATTTTTTAGGTTCTGTTATCACCGCTAAGCCTGAAGATAGCTCAAGCTATTTGGATATTGTTGATGGACAGCAAAGACTTACAACATTAACTATTTTACTTTGTGTATATAGAGATTTATTCCCTAACATAAACCAAAATATACTTGACCAAGACCCTTTCGCAGTTGATAATAAAGTTATAGATAGTTCGATAAAATTTAATGACCGCTTTGAGAGATTGAGGCTTAGAACACATTCTAATCATCAGAGTGATTTCGAAACTATTATTTTAAATAACGATACTACTACAACAAAGAAACCGACAAAAAAAGATTTAAGAAAAGAAGAACCAAAGTTTAAGTTTCAAAATACTTCAAATTTTTTTACGAATAAATTAAATGAAATCGGAGAAGAGGAGGCTGGAGTTTTAATAAACTATTTATTCAATAGTGTTAAAATTATACGAATTGATTGCCAGTCAGTAGCATTTGCTATAAAACTTTTTCAGGTTTTAAATGATAGAGGACTTGACTTGTCAAATTCGGATTTAATTAAAAGCTTTTTGATAGGGCAGATACAAAAAAAGTATGAAAATGACTTAGAATTAAAGAAACAGAAAGAAGACCAATTTATGGACGATTGGAAAGTTTGTGAAAATTATTCTAATGATACTGAAACTACATTAAATGATTTATTTGTAATGTATGAGTATTATTTGCTAGCACAAAATCCAAAGAAGTCTTTATATGATGAACTTGTAGAAGAACTTAGAGGGAAAGACCCTAATCAAGTTATCAAGGAAATAAGAGATTTTATAGGTAATTATAGAACAGAAATTTATGATAAAGATGATAAACTAACTTATTCATTTTTCTATATAACCTGGGGAATGTATTGGCGTTCCATTTTACTCACAGCATTAAAAGAAAAATATCCAGATTATTTAGAATTTTCTAAAATTTTCAGGCGCTATTATTACTTGAATTGGATAGCAGGCAATACTCTAACAAAGATTAAGCAAACTTCATTTAATCTCATTAAATGGCTTAAAGAGAAGAAGTCTCTTGAGTTTATAAAAAATGAACTTGAACAAAATTCTGCTGAAACTACACGAAGAGCAATTGAAAATTTGCAAGGAGATATATATAATGAAAAATGGTGTAAGCCTTTACTTTTTTTAATTGAATATCAGCAGACAGACGATAGTAACCTTAATTTTTTAGCAATGTGGGACCGAAACATTCAAGTAGAACATATTCTTCCACGTGCTTATAGCAACAATTTAGAATGGAGAAATAAATTTGAATTGAATGACGAAATAGAAGACTGGGTAAATTCTGGTGCTAATCTTACTCTTTTGAGCGGAACAAAAAATTTGCAAGCCAGTAATTATGGATTTGAGAGAAAATTAGGCGCTTATACTGGAAAAGGATTTTACTCAGAAGAAAATGAAGGCATAACAGCTTTTAGGATTACTCAAAAGATTGTGGACGATTACACCAAAAATAAATACAATAAAGAGTGGAATTTAGAAGCGTTACAAGACCGTTGGAATTGGTTCTGTGGTCAAATAGAAACTATTTTGGAAATAGACCTAACTGAAATAAAGCATTAAAATCAAGAAAATTCTATGGATATAGAAGACCTTTATGAATTGATAAGAAAAGATAATGTTTGTCTTTTTATTGGTGCGGGATTTTCATTATATGCAGGATATCCTTCTGGAGGAACATTGGCAAAAATCATTTTTAACTCATTAACGGAAGAGGAAAAGAATAAAGTTTATGAAAATAGTGGCTTAAGTAAATTAGCCCAGGATTTTATAACGCTTAAAAATGGAAGTAGAAATGAATTAATTGCTATCCTGAGAAAAGAATTTATTAAAAAACCAACAAATACTCACAACCACGATTTGTTGAGTAGAGTGTCTTTTTTTAGAACTATCATAACGACTAATTATGATACTTTAATTGAGGACAGTTATACAAGTCGAGCTGTTGTAATATCAAAGCCAATAGATGTTACTATTCCTCAGCACAATAAAGTTAAAATTTACAAAATACATGGCGATATTCATGATGATAAAAGTATAGTTATCACCGACAAAGATTATTCAAATTTATACGGTACAGATTACAGAAATCCTTTTTGGGCTTCGATAATTAGTGAATTGGCTTCGAAGCATATAGTTTTTTTAGGATATGGATATGAAGATTTAAATGTATGGTCTCTTTTTGAGAAAATCCTTGAACATACAAACGGAGAGGGAAAAAAAATGTTCTATGTTTCTCCATTTATCCCTGAATTGAAAGAGGCTTTCTTGAAACAAAATGACATTCATAGCTATAAAATTACCGCAGAAGAATTCTTAAATGGCTTACATGAAAATATCAAGGATAATTTAAAAAAGGATATTGAAGATAAATCTATTTCCATCAGTACAGGACAGGAAGTATTTGATGCCCATAATTTAAAAATAGGGCTGAATTTATCACCTGAAAAAAATTGGATAACATCTATTGAAAATGCTACTGGAGTAACACAGCAGGAAATTCAATTTCAAATTTCAGATAGGCGGGTAATCGAAAAATATAAAAGATTTACGAATGGTAAAGGAGGGCTAAACCTTACTTTTACAGGAAAAGATTTAGCGAGTTTCAAATATTCTATTGAGGGTTTCAGTTTTCTTAAGCTTGATACTTTAGCAAAGTTAACCGTGCAAACACCCGCAGTATTTTCTCAAACTTGTTCAATTCAATTCTTGCATAGTGATTTTGAAGTAGAGAACATTAGATATGATGTTTACAACTTAAAAAGCAATAGGTTACTTGTTAAGACAACTATTGATACTTTCCGAATAGAGATAAATATTGATATAAGCAAACAACCAAAGTTTACTTTTAAGGTTAAAATTTTCGAACCTAACAAATTGATTTCAATTAATTCAGCTATTAAAGTCTATATGCTGGCTCATTTTATTTTTAGTGGTAAGTCCTTTAATTTGCATTTCCAAAACAATAAAAGCTTACTTAACAAATCATTAGATGTCAAAAATAACTTTACACCGAGTTATCTTGAAAAATTAAGGTTTTTTGAAGCTCTTAAGCAGATAGAAAAACATTTTAATGTGAAATTCAAGGATGTTAAAATTGCTGATTTACAGAAGTCTGCTTTGCCAGTTAATCATTTGTTAAAATTAATTAACCAAAAGCGTGTAATTGTAGATAATAAGGATGGAGTAATTATTGACGCTCAAAACAACAACATTGAAGTTGTAAGAGCATTAAAAAAAACATTGAAAAATAAAGTAGGGGTTGTAGTATTCCATAAAGGCAAAGAAATCATTCATCTTTTAGGTTTAGATTTTGATTTAGGAGATACTCAAATTTTGATTTTCGAGCCATACTCTTCTGAAGAAACTGATACATCAATATTGGTAAAAAGTAAAAGTAATACTATTACAATGATGTATGAGAAGTTTGGTTTTCAAGATGATGGCAATCTGATAGCAATTTGGTAATTAATTTTCCGAATGTGTTCTTTAATTTAAAATTAATAATCATTCGTATATTATACTATCGTGTCATCATTGGATTTAAATCTTTCCACACAACCCATCTTTTAAGCACTCTAATCAATTATTAATAATAATATGAGTAATTGTGTTTAAACTCCGAATAAAATCTATTATCCGCTCATTTCGACAGCAGATGAAAACTTGTATGCTATATTAATTTTCTACTTCAAGATTAATTTTAGCCCCACAATTAGCCCCACAGGGCAAAGAAAAAGCCCTAACTAATTGATTAACAATTAATTAGGGCTATAGTCAGCGGAGAGTGGGGGATTCGAACCCGCGGACCTGTAACAGTCAACAGTTTTCAAGACTGCCGCAATCGACCACTCTGCCAACTCTCCGCGACAAAAGTACAAACTCCATTTAATTTTGCAAATAGAGATCATGTTTTTTTTAAGAAAAATTGATAATTGCTTAACACAGAGAGAGAAAAATTTACTTCTTTCTCAAATTTCCTTCAATTGGGTCTGTTTTTTTAAACAAATTGAAGGTAGGACGTATGATTTTAACGCTTCTTTTACTCACATCTACACTTGCATTAAGCTCAAAACCTATTAATAAAATCAAAGAATTTAAATAAAGCCAAATCATTACAACAATTAAAGTTCCTATCGAACCGTAAACTTTGTTGTAAGAACCGAAGTTGTTGATGTAAAATGAAAATCCCCAAATGGTTAAAAAAGCCAAAATTGTCGCTAGCCAGGAACCGGCACTAAAAAGCTTCCATTTTTTTGCATGAGATGGACCATAACGATATAAAATGGAAATGGTAATAAAGTATAAAAAAGCAAGTAAAGACCAGCGTGTTAGTTGTATAGCGTAAACTGCTAAGCTATCCTTAATATGTAATTCTGTTTTTATATAATTTAATAATACTTCTCCCAGCGCCATTGCGCTAATGCAAATGATTATCGAAAAGCAAACAACTGTAGTTAATATTAAGGCAATTAAACGTTGCTTTAGCCAGCTTCGGGTTTCAATAATTAAAGAAGATTTATTAAATGCCTTCATTAAATTTTTAACACCGTTTGTGGCGAAGAAAATAGCTGATAGAAAGCCAAATGATAACAAACGACCGTTTTGTTTTTTGATTATATCTTTAAGTGTTGTTTCAAAGGCATCAAAAGCATTATGAGGTAAAATAAGTTCAATGATATTTAATAACTGATCTTGGAAACCTTTAATCGGGATAAACGGAATTAATGTGAAAAGAAAAATAATCCCTGGAAAAATGGCTAGCATAAAACTGTAAGCCAGCGATGATGATTTATTAACCAGCGAGTCTTTACCTATTTCTTTAAAAAAGAAAGTTGCAACAGTATAAAGAGGCAATGGACTAAAACCAGGCAATACGCAACCTTTAGTCCATTCGATAAATTCCGAATAGATTTTAAGTCTTAATAATTGCTTGTGTAACCAATCCATTAATTAAAATATTGACTCACACCCTCCATAAAATTTTTAGGTGGATGACAAGGTCTTCTAGTATTTTTATCAACGAAAACTAAAGTTGTTTTTCCAATATTTATAAGTTCTTCTTTTTCGTTGTAAATTTCATATTCTACATTTAAACGAACAGTAGGTAATTCTTTTACAATTGATTTAACCGTAAGCACCTGATTGTATAATGCAGGTTTTAAAAACTTAGATTGCAATTCTAGCAATGGCAACATTACACCATCGGCTTCCATAGATTCGTATGTTATTCCAGAACAAGCTTCAAAACATTCTGTTCTGGCAAGTTCGTAGTATAAGGCGTAATTGGCATGATGAACCACACCCATTTGGTCTGTTTCTGCATATCGAACCTTTACTTTAGTTTCGTGTACAAACATTATTTAAAAATGTTTCTTTTATTTAAAGCTTCGCGATATTTTTTCGCATTAATTTCATGCTCTGCTTTTGTTGCAGCAAAATTATGATAGCCAGAAAAATCTTCTTTAGCGCACATATAAATGAAATCATTTTGCTGACGATTCAAAACAGCATCTATTGCGTTAATACTTGGCATCATAATCGGGCCTGGTGGCAAACCTGCATATTTGTAAGTATTGTATAGCGATTGAACTTGTAAAAGTTTATTGGTAACGCGTTTTACTGTAAAATCGTTATTTGCGAAAATCACAGTAGGATCTGCCTGTAATAAAATTCCTTTGTTTAATCTGTTTAGGTATAAACCAGCAATTATCGGCATTTCTTTATCATAAAGTGCTTCAGCATCAACAATAGAAGCTAAAGTATAAACTTGAGCAGGGCTAAGGTTTAAGCTAGCGGCCTTTTGTTTGCGTTCTGCAGTCCAGAATTTATCATATTCTTTGTGCATACGTTCGAAAAACTCAACAGGTGATACATTCCAATACATTTCATAAGTATTGGGAATAAACATAGCATAAACATTATCCTGATTAAAGCCATATTTTGTTATTAATGGCGTCGAATCTAAAACGCTTATAAAACTTAACGAATCAGCCTCTAAGTTGCTTGCCAGATATGCAGCAAAATTCTCTTTTTTACGAATGTTTTGAAATTTTAATTTAACTGGTTCCTGGTTTCCAGCTTTAATCATATTAATTAAAGTGCGGTTTGTCATTCCTTTTTTTAGGCGGTAACGGCCAGGTTTAACGTTGGTTTTTAAGGTCATTTTATCAGCAGCAGTTTCAAAAGAAGCTGTGCTTTTAAGAATATCTTTAGTTTTTAAATTTGAAATTAGATCATCATAACTGCTAACTGTTTTAATGTAGAGGAATTTCTGATTTTCGGTAATATTGGGTGCAAAGTAAACTTTGTAAAGATTTAATGCGAAAAATCCACCAACCAAAATAACAAGCACTGCTATAATTATTGCAGCTTTTTTACCTGTATTCATTTTCTTTTTTTCTACTTCAGTCATTATTATAATATGCGTAATTTATTGTTGTTTGTTAGATAAGGTAATATTAATTTTTGTGCCTATTGTTACTTTGGTTAATGAATCTGCCGGCATCGGATCTTGTTTTGTAATAACTGCATTTGCACTATCTGTAATTGCACCTTCGTAAATAATGTTTCCTAAAGCTAACGCAGAACCTTTTAGGCTAAATTTAGCTTCGTCAATTGTTAGGCCAACTAACTGCGGAATATCAACATCCTGATTTCCTCTGCCATCTCCAAGCACAAGATTAATTCTAGAGCCAACCGGGATGGTTTGACCTGCTTCGATGGGTTGACCTCCAAAAGAGGCTTCTAAAACTACATCACGACTAACATCTGCCTTGTAAGAAGTATCGCCAAGTTTTAGTCTCGAACTTTCTATAATTGCCTGTGCCTCTCTTAAGGTCTTAAACGCAATATCTGGAAATTTTGTATTTGGTATTTTCCCCGCATTTATAGTTAAATAAATTGTACGATTGTCTTTTACAAAAGTATTTGGATCGGGATCCTGGTCAATTACAATACCTGCAGGCTGGTCTAAAATAAAAACAGAATCTACTTCATACTTCAAGCCTGCTTCTTCTAATTTTACTACAGCATCAGCAAAAGATAGTCCTTTTACCATCGGAACATTTAATCCCTGACCATGTTTAGTGTAAAATCTTAAACTAAAAAATGCAACAAGAAGAAGTACAATTACAGTAATAACGGCAGCTACTATGGTTGTTCGAAATGATTTGGTTTTTAAATAATCTATAAATTTAGACATGAATCTTAAAATATTGGGTTAAGCCAGTAAACTCAAATGTAATTATATTAATGTTTTAATGAACGATTGAATTCAATCATTTGTTATTCTGTTCTCTAAAATTAAATATTGCACAAAGATATTTATATTTTTGAGGATATATTTATATTCAATTTCTATTTATACCAGCATGAAAAAAACTATTGCATTATTAACTGGCGGAACCACAGGTGAATGGGTAATTTCGGTAAAAAGCGCAGCAACAATTGCTCAAAATATTGATACTGATTTATACGATGTTTACAAAATAATGCTAAACGATAAGGGATGGTTTTACGAACCATCCGATTCTGTTAAAATTGATATTGATAAAAATGATTTTTCCTTAACATTAGACGGTCGCAAAATTAAATTTGATGGTGTTTTTATTGCCATTCACGGTTCACCAGGCGAGGATGGTAAGCTTCAGGGCTATTTCGATATGCTAAAGATACCTTACACAACTTGTGATGCTTTAACTTCATCCATTACGATGAATAAAGGATACACAAAGGCAATTGTAGATGGAATTGATAATTTATATGTGGCGAAATCTATTCAAATATTTAAAGGAGGAAACCATAATTTAAATCAGATTAAGCAAGATTTAAAACTTCCATATTTCGTTAAGCCAAACAGCGGTGGCAGCAGTATTGGTATGAGCAAAGTTAAACATACGGATGATTTAGATGTTGCTGTTGAAAAAGCTTTTAAAGAAGATACGCAAGTATTAATTGAAGAATTTGTTAGTGGCAGAGAATTTTCTATAGGCGTTTACAAAGCAAATGGCGAAATAACGGTTTTGCCAACTACAGAAGTTATTCCAGCTAATGAGTTTTTTGATTTTGAAGCTAAATATACACCTGGTGCCACACAAGAAATAACACCAGGAAGTATGAGCGATGAAGAATTTTCGAGGGTACATCAAATTATTAAGGATGTTTACAAAAAACTGAATTGTAGAGGCGTTGTACGTGTTGATTATTTTCTTGAGCATGAAACAGGTAAATTTTATTTTATTGAGATAAATACAATTCCTGGTCAAACGGCGACTAGCTTTATTCCGCAACAAGTGGCTGCAATGGGCATATCGTTAAAAGAGTTTTATACCCGTTTAATGAAAGAAACTTTAAATTAAGTTTTTGAAAAAGGCGTATTTAAATATAATTCTTAATCCATGTACATTCAACAACTCTTAGATAAAGGTTATTCCGTTAAAGAATTCCCCAAAGATTCTATAATCTATGAGCCAGACATGCAGCCAAGATTTGTTTATTTTATTAAAAGTGGAGAAATAAGAATGGTTACTGTAAATGACGATGGAAAGGAATTTATACAAGGCGTTTTTAGAACCGGGCAATATTTTGGCGAACCAGCTTTATTAATTAACAGACCGTATCTTGCCTACACGTTTGCAAATAAAAATTCAGAATTAATTCTTGTTAAGAAAACAGATTTTTTCGACCTTTTAAAGGGCGATCCTGAATTTAGCATGGATTTAATTAAAGTTTTAAGCAAAAGGCTTTTCTACAAATCTATGATGTTAGAAGAACTTGCAAATGAAAAAGCGGAACATAGGCTGGAGACCATAATTAACTTTTTATTTACTGATATTTCTTCTGGCGAAAGCCTTAAAGTTACCCGACAAGAACTTGCTGATATGACTGGTTTGCGTGTTGAAACAGTGATAAGGGGGGTGAAATTATTAGAAGATAAAAATCTAATCATACTTAAAAGAGGCAAGATTTATAAAATATAATCAACTGTCTATTGTACAAAAGTTAGGCTTTTTTAAATTTCTAACGTTTTATAATTATGATTTAGATCATAATTTAGCGGATTCTCAAATCTTACATTTGTACTATAAATAAATTCAATTATGGCAGAGCTTTCAAAATTTCAAGCTGTATTACAATGTAAGTGCCCACGTTGCCGTAAAGGTGATATTTTTACCGGTAGCGCTTATGCTTTTAAACTTCAAAAAACTAATGTGAATTGCCCATACTGCAATTTAAAATTTGAAAGAGAGCCTGGTTTTTTTTATGTGGCTATGTTTGTTAGCTACGCAATGAATGTTGCAGAAATTATTACAATAG
Organism: Pedobacter jamesrossensis; assembly: GCF_042650905.1. NCBI lineage: Bacteria > Pseudomonadati > Bacteroidota > Sphingobacteriia > Sphingobacteriales > Sphingobacteriaceae > Pedobacter > Pedobacter jamesrossensis. Next base: position 15,644 of record NZ_JBHSBY010000019.1, read on the forward strand.
GAGTGGCATCTTATATTTTAGGTTTGCCACTTATTTACGAAAACTTGTGGTATTACGTTGGGCTAATTCTATTAGGAGTTTTTCTCCTTTCACCAATCAATTATCGATACTCGAGAGTTATATTATTACATTGGTTAACTCCAAACCTGGGGTATGTTCCAGGTAGCGGAGATAAAAAATAAAATTTTAAAGAACCAAAGTCCCGATGCAAAATCGGGACTTTGGTTCTTTATTTCTTTGCTGGATGTTGAACATATTCAGAGAGTCTAACAACTTTTCCATCTTTTAATTTAATATCATTATATAATCCTATAGTATCGCTTTTTCCATCTTTTGTAGTAGAAATTTGTTTATACCAAAGGCTTACCCATTCTTCACTTTTATCCGTATTAATAACCGATTCAAAATCAAGCATTTTAATTTTAAAGCTGCTCATTTTGGCAAACTCCCTTTGTATTTCCTTAAGAAATTCAGATTTAGTGCCTTTAAACTGGTAACCATCGAGGTCGAATAGTACACTATCCGATAGGATTTTGCCCATACTTGCAGTGTCTAGATTTTCGAAAGTTTTAATGAGATTCATTGCGGTTAAAGCATTTTTACTATCAGTATTCATTTGCCAACTTTGCATTTTTTCAATTGCATATGGATACTTTGTTGTATCTGTTGAGACCGAATCAGCCTTTTTTGTTTCTTTTGTTTGGCAAGAAGCCAAAAACAATGCAGATGCAAGTAAGAGGAATAATTTTTTCATTTTGCTTATTTTTAGAGTGAAATGATTAATTAAATATACTAAATATCTGATTGTTAAATTATTGCGATATTTTTTTTTATTTTTTTAATCTCTTTTAAATAACCCAATAAGCAGATTTAAAATGGGTAGGATTTGAATTAAGATAAAAACAAATGCAATACGGTTAATAGTAAGGCTATTTTCACTATAATAATTTGTTGAACCTTGTTTTGTCGTTTCGATTAAAGCAAGAGATTTATAAAAATTATAATTAACCCAAATGAAGATGAAAATTAATAAAATCGATAAAATAATATGAATCCAACTTAACGATTGGTACGCGAGACAATGTTGTAAAAATTTATAAATCGAACTAAAAAATAAAAGTAAGATTGCTATTATTCTTAAAAATTGGGTGAAATTGATTATATAATAAGTATCTAAAAAGTTTAAATGGATTGTTTGTGTGCTTACAAAAAACGAGGCAACTAGAAATAGTGTGGCTGCAATAAGGAGAAAATTGTATGGTTTAAGTATAACTTTCATTATTTAATTTGACTGATAAGCCCAACCAATCCTTTAACTTTTTCTTCCGAAGTTAACTCATATTGATATTCATCATTGATACTACCCATTTTAGTTTCTGTATTTCGATAAACCATTTGGCTTTGAACAAATACTTTGGCTGAAGCATGGAAATTTGTAGCTCCTGTTTTATCTATTAATTCTTGAATATTGCTTTCATTTATACCAGCTCCAGGCATAATAGAAATTCTTCCGTTCGCCCGCTTTACCAATTCAGCGAGTTTTTCAATACCTTGAAAAGCTGAAGAAGATCCCCCTGAAGTAAGCACACGAACGACTCCTAAATCTATCAAATCTTCCAAAGCCGTTTCCATATTATTACTCATATCGAAGGCTCTGTGGAAAGCTACTTGCATAGGCTTTGCTAAGTCGATTAATACTTTCGTGCGTTCTTTATCTATTGAACCATCTGCTTTGAGTATACCAATAACTACTCCATCACAATTTAATGATTTACAGGATATTATATCTTCTTTCATTAAGTCGAACTCTATGTCGGAATATAAAAAATCCCCACCTCTTGGGCGAATGATTGGCCAAATTTCTATAGATAAATTTCGCTTTGCTAATGCGATTTGACCATAACTTGGGGTTGTTCCGCCTTCGGCTAAATTATCACAAAACTCAACGCGTTTTGCACCACCATTTTGTGCGGCTAAAGCAGATGAATACGAGTTAGCACATATTTCTAAAATACCAGACATTAGTAATAACTTTTCCCTTTTATCAGTAAATCTTGCTTTTCGCTATTACAAACAGCATAACTAAAGCCCTGTTGTATTGCGTATGCACCATATTCGCCTTTTTTATTTATTGCTAAAAATCCAACTTGAATATTTTTAGCAATTTCTGGTTTCTTTTTAATGATGCGCATAACTGCTTCTTTACAAGCAGCTTCTGGTGTGTAGCCTTGTCGCATCAATTCAACAACTAAAAATGAACCAACATTACGCACTACTTCTTCGCCAACACCAGTAGATGTTGCGCCACCAACTTCATTATCTACAAATAAACCTGCACCAATAATCGGACTATCCCCAATTCGGCCATGTAATTTATAAGCCATTCCGCTTGTAGTACATGCACCAGAAATATTTCCTTTTGCATCAATAGCAAGCATACCAATTGTATCGTGGTTGTATTGATTACCAGGTAATTTTTGAGGAGCTACTTTATCATAAAGTTTATTCTCAATATTCATTACAGGTGCATATTTAGCTGTTATTAGCCACTCTTTCCAGGCTTTTTCACTCGCTGGCGTAAGTAAATTCTCTTTCTTAAAGCCCTGTTCTAAAGCAAATTGTAATGCACCGTCTCCGGCAAGCATAACGTGAGGAGTTTTTTCCATCACTTTTCTAGCTACAGAAATAGGATGTTTTATATGTTCTAGAGCTAAAACGGCACCACAGTTTCCAAGATCATCCATAATACAAGCATCAAGGGTAACTTTTCCATCCCTATCTGGCAAGCCACCGTAGCCAACCGATTGATTTTTTTCATCGGCTTCAGGTACCCAAACACCTTGCTCAACAGCATCTAAAGCTCTTCCGCCTTTTGATAATACTTTCCATGCATCAGCATTTGCGGCAATTCCAAAATCCCATGTGGAAATTACAATTGGAAAATTTGCAGCATTTGTAGTTTTTGAAGGAATTGCATCAGCCATACTGGTTTTATCAATGGCTAATAAGCCAGCAGAAAGAGCAGAGGCTTTTATAAATTTACGACGATTAAACATTTGTTTGGTAAAGTAATTAATTATTTGAAATGATTTAAGGAATATTGTTTGAATAATGAGGGAATTATATCAACTTTTTTATTACCTGAAAGTTGAAAACATATAGCTGTTAACTAATTTCAAAAGTATCTGCATCTTTTAAGAAGGGAAATTGGCGCCTTATTTTAACCAATTCTTCATAATTAATGGTTACAGTGTACATATCTTCATCTTCAGGCTTATAGTAAACAGTGCTTCCGTATGGGTCGATAACCATTGAATGGCCACCATGATAAACTTGATTACCATCGTGACCAACACGATTAACACCAATAACGTAGCTTTGGTTCTCTATTGCCCTTGCAGGAATTAATGCTTTCCAATGGGACGAACGTTTATCTGGCCAGCTCGCAACCAAAAGTAAGATATCGTATTCTTCATTTACGTTACGCAACCAAACAGGAAAACGCAAATCGTAACAGACTGCTAATCTGATTTTCCAGCCTTTAAGCTCAACTATTAGTTTATCTGTCCCAGGGCTAAAATGTTTGTCTTCATTGCCCATTCCAAACAAGTGACGTTTATCGTAATGTTTGAATTCTCCATCTTGGTTCATCCAGATTAGGCGATTAAAATAATGTCCGTTTTCTTTAATAATTAAGCTCCCAGTGACTACACAATTATATTGATGAGCTATTTTTTGCATCCATTGCATAGTGGGTCCACCCATTTCTTCGGCAAGTGTTTCAGAATTCATACTAAAACCACTATTAAACATTTCTGGTAAAATTATTAAATCTGTTTTTTCTCTAACGCCCATGGATAAGCGTAAAGCCAAATTTAAAAGGTTTTTCTCTATGTTTTCCCAAAATAAATAAGCCTGAAAAATGGTTACTTTCAGGTTTTCTATTTGAGTGTAAATAGGTGTTTCCATATGTTTATTTTTGCGGGATGATTAAACATTTTTTAATTTCTCTGCAGCCAAGGCAAGGGTTGAATTTTCTTTGGCAAAGCAGAAACGAATAATTTTATGGTCTGTTGCTTTTTGGTAGAATGCCGAAACAGGGATAGTGGCAACTCCAAATTCTTTTATCAGCCTAATACTGAAATCTGTATCCTTTTCCTCGCTGATATCACTATAGCTTGCACATTGAAAATAAGATCCATTACAAGGTAATAGTTTAAATCGGCTCTCAGCTAAAAGCCCTCTAAAGTAATCGCGTTTTTCTTGAAAGAAATTTCCGATTCCTAAATAATTTGCTGGTTCTTTAATGTATTGGGCAATGGCTTGTTGCATTGCACTATTAACGCTAAAAACATTAAATTGGTGTATTTTTCTAAATTCTTTGGTTAGTGTCTCTGGTGCGAGGCAGTAGCCCAGTTTCCATCCTGTTGCATGTAAAAGCTTGCCAAAAGATGCTACAATAAAACTTCTTTCCTTTAATTCAGGGTAAAGCATTACACTTTGATGTTTCTGTTCATCGTAAATTAAATGTTCGTAAACCTCATCGCTCAAAATTAAAATATCAGTTCCGCTAATCAGTTTAATTAACGCTTGCATATCATTATCTGATAAAATACTGCCTGTTGGATTCTGTGGAGAATTCAAAATAATCATCCTGGTTTTCGCTGTAAATAGCTTTTTAACCATATCCCAATCAATTTCATAATTGGGTGGAGCAAGCTCATAAGTTTTTACCAAACCGCCTAAAAGTTTTATAGTTGGTGCATAACTATCATAAGCAGGTTCGAAAATTATCACTTCATCGCCATTATTAATAATTGTAGTTAAAGCGGTAAAAATAGCTTGTGTTCCGCCAGCTGTTACGGTAATTTCTGTATCAGGATTATATTTTACTTTATATAGATTTTCTACTTTTTCGGCAATATTTCTTGTCAATAATGGCGAACCAGGCATTGGTGCATATTGGTTAAAACCATCTTTCATGGCTTTGTTAACTAAATCAATAAGCATTGGGTCGCAAGGATAATCTGGAAAACCTTGAGATAAATTAATGGCATTATGTTCTGCCGCAAGCTTAGACATTACCGAGAAAATGGTTGTGCTTACGCCGGGAAGTTTCGATTGTATATTTAACATCTTATAAGCGAAAATAGCAAAAAAAGCTTGAAATGTTAATTACTAAAAGGTTAAAGCGGTGTTTCTTTTTTAAATTTTAATCTTTTTTGAAAAGTAGAAATATGAAAAAGATTCGGTGATACTTCGTTAAACCTTTGAAATGAAATACCATCCAAATTTCATAAACCCATTTTCGTTGCAACAAAAGCGAGAGTGAGGTTATCGATAAAGTTAACACGCAAATTTTTTAAATAAATATTAAGCATGTAATATTTTAATTAATATTAGTCACTATTTTTATTTAATCCAAATAAATAATTTTCTTTGTCATAAATAACCTATTTCTATTATGAAATTTAAGCACCTCTTAGCCACTCTTATTTTGGCGATAACATTTTCGGCGTTCATAACGCCTAAAAAAGCTACGCGAACTTTTGTTTCTAACTACGAAAACGTCTTGGGAACCTCGTTAGAGCTAAAATTTAAATCTTCAAACCAAAGTGATGCTGAGCTTGCCGAAACCAATGCGCTAAACGAAATTGATAGGTTGGATAATATTTTAAGTGCTTACAAGAAAACGAGTGAATTTAGTAAATGGATGCAAAATGGTAAACAAACTACAAGAATTTCGACTGATTTGTTTGAGATTTTGCAACAGTTTGAAAATTATAGATCGGTTACAAATGGTGCATTAGATGCTTCTGCAGAAGTTATTGCAAAGGTTTGGAAGAAAGCTGCTGAAGAAAATCATTTACCATCTAACACAGAATTACAAAAGGCAGTTGCTACAGTAAAGCAAAAGCATTACGTTTTAAATGGAGAAAACCAAACCGTTACCCGCTTAGATGATGCACCGTTGGTTCTGAATTCTTTTGCGAAAAGCTATATTATTAATAAAGCTGCTGAGAAGGCAATTGCTGTTAAAGGTATTGAAAATGTGGTTGTAAATATTGGTGGCGATATGGTTGCTAAAGGTAGCGATACTGAAAATATTGAAATTGCAAACCCAAAAGCAAATGCAGAAAATGATGCTGTGCTAACAACCATAAAAGTATCGAATATGGCTGTTGCAACAAGTGGAAATTATCGTAGAGGTTATAGTGTTAATGGAAAATGGTATTCGCATATTGTTGATCCACGCACAGGAAACCCAGTTTCTGAGATTATTAGTGCAACAGTAATAGCTCAAAATGCAAGCGAGGCTGGTGCTTTAGCAACTTCTTTCAATGTTTTATCGGTTAATGAAATTGCAAAATTGGCTTCGACTAGAAATGATGTTGCCTATTTATTGGTAACCAAAAATGGCGACGAGATTAAAAGTAAAAATTGGGCTAAGTACGAAGCTAAAGTAGATAAACCTATTATTTCGGTAAATAGCAGCAAAGCTGATAAGCTTTGGAATACGAAATTTGAACTGATCGTTAATTTAGAATTGGCAAATATCGAATCGGTTGATGGCCGTCGTACCCGCCGTCCTTTTGTGGCCGTTTGGGTAGAAGATGCTGCAAAAAAACCAGTTCGTAATTTGGCAATTTGGTATAACAAACCGCGTTGGCTACCTGATTTAAAATCGTGGAATCGTACTAATGGCGAGGAGTTTAAGAAAGAGAATAGTAAACTAAGTTCTACAAGTTCTGCAACTCGTGGTCCTGGTAAATATAGTTTATCTTGGGATGGTAAGGACAATAATGGAAATTTTGTGAAAGCTGGTGCTTATACAGTTTACATTGAAGTTGCCCGTGAGCACGGAACTTACCAGATTATTTCTAAGCAAATGAAGTTTGCAGGTTCTGCCCAAAAAATTGAATTAACCCCAAATACAGAATTAACATCAGCATCGCTTGACTACCGAAAAAAGTAATATCGTATCTGCGCCAGTAGGTTTAGGAAAAAAGCCTATTAAAAAGGAAACTGGAAAAGGAAAAGGCAAAAAACGTTTTGCAGGTTTGTCGCGTTGGCTTCATATTTATTTATCGATGGTGAGTTTTACCATCTTACTTTTCTTTGCGGTTTCTGGTTTAACACTAAATCATGCCGATTGGTTTACTTCGGGAAAAGAAGTTGTTACCAAAGATTCGGGAAATGTGAATGTAAAATGGGTTAATCAAACTGATACAGCCAAAATTAACAAACTACAGATTGTAGAATTTTTACGAAGCAAATATGAGGTTAAAGGCACATTAAGTGATTTTAGGATTGACGATAGTGAACTAAGCTTAACTTTTAATGGACCGGGCTATTTGGCTGATTCATTTATCGACCGTGAAACTGGTAAATATAAACTTACGGTAACTCGATTTGGTGCTGTTGCTGTAATTAATGATTTGCACAAAGGTCGCGATTCTGGCAAAGCCTGGTCATGGATTATTGATATTTCTGCTGTGCTGATGACTTTGGTTTCGATTTCGGGAATTATATTAATCTGTTTCATTAAAAAGAAAAGATTAAGTGGTTTTATTATTGCTGCCGTTAGTACTTTGGTGTGTTATATTGTTTGGAAAATGTTTGTGCCTTAAGGTTGTTAAATCATCAAGACCCAAAGAACCATATTTGGCTGCTTTTTATGTTTCGATAATTAAATTTTAGTGTGCAGTAATTGCTGTATCTGCCGAGGCCTCAACTTCGGTTACAATAAATCTTCTTCCAATAAGTAAACAAAGCATTGCAATAAATGCAGCAGTTGTCATTACCAATGGCATTGGTACAACTGAATGTTCGCTGAATAAACTAACCATTACTGAAGCCAATGCGCCTAATCCCATTTGTAAAGCACCCATTAATGCCGATGCACTTCCAGCGTTTTTAGTAAAAGGAGCTAATGCTAAGGCTGCCGCATTTGGATTTATAAATCCTAAACAAGAAAGAAATAAAGCAATAAAACCGATAGTTAAGTATAAATTTAACCAATCATTTATAGCAAAAATTAAAAATATTAAGCTGAAAGCGCATTGAGCGGCCAAAGCCCATGTTACAATTTTCTTACTGGTAAACCACTTTAAAATTAAGCTATTGAGTTGACTTGAGCCAATAAAAGCGACAGAAAGTAAAGCGAAAATCCATCCATAACCAGTTTTACTTACTTCGTAAATCTTCATAAATACTTGTGGTGATGATGATACATAAGCGAATAAACCAGAAAAGGTAATTGAACTGATCAGCGCATAAGTGTAAAACTGTGGTTCTTTTAAAACAGTTAAAAAATTGGTAAGAATTGGTTTTGGTTTTAAAGAATAATTTGGGTCAGGCTGATAACTTTCCGGTAGCTTAAATATAGATGCCAGTAACATTAATATTGCCATAAAACCTAAAAATACAAATACATATTGCCAGCCTAATGCCGAAATTAAGTAACCGCCAGCAGTTGGCGCCAACATAGGTGAAACTGCAATTACCAACATTAATGATGCAAAAACTTTTGGACTTTCATCAACTGTAAATAAATCTCTTACCATTGCCATCGATGCTACAGCTGTAGCACAACTACCAATTGCTTGTATAAAACGTAAAACAATTAACTGGTTTACATCGGTTACGGCTAAACATAAAAATGAAGAAAGTATATAAAGAACTAAACCGAAGTATAAGGGTCTTTTACGACCAAATTTATCAAGTAAGGGACCATATAAAAGTTGTCCGGCAGAAATACCGATAAAAAAACTTGATAAAGAAAGCGCAACTGTAGATTCTGTACTTTTTAAATCCTTTGCAATATCTACAAAGCCAGGCAAATACATATCAATAGAAAAAGGGCCAAGAGCCGCTAAAGAACCCAAAATAAGGATGAGATAGAAGTTTTTTTTCTTAGCCATGTTGTTTATTTTTCCGAGGCGCAAAGATTGGTAGATTTAAGTTATTAACCTATTTTAAAGATCGAATGATTGTAAAATATAAGTCTGTTTTAGTATAAATTTGAAATTTAAGGCATTAAAAGATAAATCTAACTTGATTTATTTTTAGATTTATGCTCTATGACTTTTAAAACTAAAGAAAGCCGCTTACTACTCGTTCTGGGAAGTTTTTTTGTGGCAAATGCAATATTATCAGAGTTTATCGGAGTTAAATTATTCAGTGTTGAAGAAACTTTAGGTTTTAAAAAATTTGATATCAATTTACTTGGCGTTAAAAATCTATCTTTTGTAATGTCGGCTGGCGTTTTAACATGGCCAATAATCTTCATCATGACTGATATTATTAACGAATATTTTGGTGTTAAGCAAGTTCGTTTTTTATCAATTATGACTTCCATTCTAATCGCTTTTGCTTTTCTGGTAGTTTGGGGATCTATGCATTTAAGCGCCGCTGATTTTTGGGTTCATCAAAAAATAAATGGTGAAGACCTAAATATGAACAATGCTTTTGCAGGTATTTTTGGTCAAGGAATGTGGATTATTGTAGGTTCTATTGTCGCCTTCATTGTTGGGCAAATGGTCGATGTAATTATTTTTCACAGAATAAAAAAGATAACAGGAGAGCGGGCACTTTGGTTGCGAGCTACCGGTTCAACATTAGTTTCTCAATTTGTAGATAGTTTTGTTGTAATTTTTATCGCTTTTTATATCAACCCTCAATACAATTATAGTTGGCAACAAGTATTTGCCATTGGCTTGGTTGGCTATACTTATAAATTTGTTGTTGCTATCTTGATGACGCCAATCTTATATATCGTTCATGCTATTATTGATGGTTATTTGGGTAAAGACCTTGCGCATAAGTTGATGAAAATGGCAGGAAGAGGCTAGGTTCATTTTATGTGCTTAGTATTCAATTATATATTGGATTATGCAATCCTCGATTTTCTTTATAAGAATGGCAGAAAAGCTTAATAAACAATCTGATATCTTTTACTATTGCAATAAAGTTCAGCTTCCTTATGCAAAATATATTATTGGTTAACGTTCAATAAAGTTGATTTGAAATGATTGGAGTAATCGTAATTGCGAGGTAAGATTTTAACCAATAAATGATTTTAGCATACCTCGCAAAGACGAAAAATTATAGTAAACTTTCTAAACCTTTGTTTTCTTCCATTTGCCTTTTTTAAATAGAATAAATGCAGCAATTGCAATTCCAACTTCGGCACTTGGAATTGCTATAAAAACACCAGTCGGACCCATATTTAAATATTTTGCTAATAAATAAGCAAAAGGTATTTGGAATAACCAAAAGGCAAAAATGTTAATTTTTGTTGGTGTCCAGGTATCGCCAGCCCCGTTAAAGGCACTTGTAAGCACCATGCCCATTCCGTAAATGATAAAACCTATGCTGAGTATTTTTAAGGCTCTGCTTGCTATCTCAATTACTTTTTCGTTTGATGTGAAAAATGCTGCAAATAAATGTCCGCAGGTTAGAAAAAGTACACTCACTACAGCCATAAATACAAAAATATATTTCATGGTTTGGAAAACAGATTTTTCAGCCCTATCTATATGGCCTGCACCAAGGTTTTGACCAACCAACGTTGCTGCTGCATTGCTTAAGCCCCAAGCGGGCAATAAGAAAAACATCATCAATCTTAAAGCTGTCTGGTAACCAGCCGAACCCTCATCTCCGCCTGTGGTAGCTACTAATTCGGCTAAAAATACCCAGCTACAGCTGGCTATTACGAACTGAAAAATAGCTGGTGCAGCAACTTTAATTATAGCCTTAATTTGTTTAAAATCTGGAATAAAATAGCTCACTTTAATTTTTAAAGCATTTTTGCCGCTGAACAAATTGTAAATTTGATAAGTAACTCCTAATCCCCGACCAATAGTTGTTGCTATAGCTGCGCCAGTTAAACCGAATGCAGGTATTGGCCCAAAACCGTTGATAAAAATAGGGCAGAGGATGATATTTGCAATATTTGCAATCCACAAGCTTCGCATGGCAATTGCAGCATTACCAGCACCTCTAAAAATACCGTTAATTAAAAAAAGTAAAACGATAATAATACTTCCGCCCATCATAATACGAACGAAAGCAGTGCCATGGTTTGCTGTTTCTACAGATGCGCCCATGAGCAACAGTATATCGCGAGCATAAATTAACCCTAAAATACTAATCAATAAGTTAACTGCTACCGCAATAATAATAGTTTGCATACCCGCTTTAGAGGCTGCCTCTGGATTTTTTTCGCCAATTCTACGAGCTACAACTGCGGTGGCGGCCATACTTAAACCAATAGCTAACGAATAAATAATGGTTAAAACCGATTCTGTTAAACCCACGGTTTGTATGGCGTGGCTGCTGTTCTCTAAATGGCCAACGAAATATAAATCGACTAAGGCAAATACCGATTCCATGGCCATTTCCAACATCATTGGAATAGCTAATAATACGATGGCTCGTTTAATACTAATTGATGTTAAATCAACTTCGTTACCTTTTAAAGATTGAATAAGAACTTCGAAAAAAGAAGATAGTTTGCCCGGTGTCTTGATTGACTGTGACATATATAATAAATGTGAAATGTAATGAATAAACCAAAAAATACGCATTTAAACATGCGCAATTGAAATTAAATTTGAGGGAATCCTAGAGTTTTTAAAATCTTAAACGGATTGCAGATACTATCATGGTTTGTTCTTTTTGATAATACAAATATATATAAAATTCTGTATTGTCAAATTTCGATGACAGATTTTTAAGGAGTTGATTATTTGATTACCAAGAAAATACAGAAAAAATTAAAAATTCTTTCAACTGGAGCGCAGTGCAACAGAGAAATCTTTGAACAAAGAAATAGATACCATCTGTTACAAAGATTTCTCCACTTCGGTCGAAATGACGACTTATTTAAATTTATATACTATATGCCTTAATCATTTCTTCGGTAACTTTTGTTCCTCGATTTGTGTTCAAATCAATTAGTATATAGTCGAAAATCCCATCTGATGCTACTTTACCAGTTTTTTCATTAATAATTTCGAACTGAACCGAACAACCTTTATCGTTCATCGTTAAAATACCTGTTCTAATCAACATCAAATCATTCATTAATAGAGGACGTTTAAAGCTAATATCAACACGACTAACCACCCAACCTAAACCTAATTTGGTAAAATGTTCCCAAGGCATATTATAGAATTTTTCCATTTGCTCGTAACGTGCAGCCAGTACATAATCTAAGTATTTACTGTTATGTACGTGGTTAAACATGTCTATGTCATCTGGACGGACACGTAATTCGCTTTCGAAAATGCTGTATTGGTTCTTTATCATTTGAAGCAAAAGTAAATCATTTTCATGATTCCGAGGTGGGCTATAAATTAATTTTTAGTACTTACTGTATACTCGCCCAAAAACTATCTGCCATAAGTTCAGCGTTAAATGTTGTTAAAAATTTTATGCTAAATGGTTTAATTTATTACTTAGCGAAATGAAAAAAATCTTTTTAAGCTTACTCGCCATCAGTCTTCTAGTTTTAAATATTTCGGCTTTTGGTCAATCTGTAATTTCAGGATATGTAAAAAATAGCAATGGACAAATACTTCCTTATACTAATATTGGAATAAAAAGGGGAAAGATTGGCACGGTAAGTAAGGAAGATGGGAAATTTAGTATTTCAATTCCTGATTCTTTATCAAATGATTCACTTACTTTTTCGAGCATTGGGTTTAGGGATAAAAGCTATCTTATTAAATCAATTGCAAATAAAAAAAGTATTGAGGCTGTACTTGAAGAGAAGATTAATCAACTTGCTGAAGTTACTATAAGTAATGTTAAATTAAAACAATACAAGCTTGGAATAACTGGTAGAACACCAATGGTATCTATTCCTACTAAAAGCTACCAGCAAAATGACATATTAGAGCAAGCTCGATTAATACGCTTAAAGAAACCCGCAAAAATTATGAATGCTAACATTTTCGTGCTTTCTGAATCGATGAAAGAGGTTAGGATTCGTCTTAATTTTTATGCTTTTGAGAATGGTTTGCCTGGTAAAAGATTGATCGAAAAAAGTATTATTAAAAAGGCTATAATTAAAAATGGTTGGTTTACTATAGATTTAAAAGATGAAGCTATTTATCTTGATGAGGATTTTGTGGTTTCTTTTGAGTATTTGCCTAGCGAACAAAAATCTATTGTATTTGCAGCAAAATTAGGGGCAGCTAATAGTTTTTTGAGAAGTAGCAGTCAAGGTGTATGGATAAAGAACGAATTGGGTGGTTGCAGTATCTACGTTACAGCTGAAATGTAGTGCATAATTCCCAAAATTAAACAGTAATTTTACTATTTTTGATTTGTAATGGGAAAACTTACGCTATATGATACATCAATTCCACGCGAAACAATTGTTGAAGAGCGTGAAAATCTATATTTAAGTCGTACAGTAGAACAACATTTCTTTGGTGTTTTGCAACTCAACTATATTTCAGTTAGAATGAACGGGGGCTAACCTCTAAAAAAACCGCAAGGAAAGGGCATTGTTATTCGTAAGCCAAACGCATAATTTTAAATATGTCTTTTGATAAAGAAAATCCAGAAATGCTTTTGTTGTTAGAAACATTTGAGCAGTTTGATTTACGCTATCTTATTGTTGGAGGTTTTGCGGTAAATCGATACGGATACAATAGAACCACAGGAGATTAGATATTTATTTAAAAGGCTCTAAAGAAAATAGGCAAAACTTAATCTTTGCTTTAGATAAAATGGGCTATGGTAAATACGACATGCTTTTGGATGTTCCTATTGTTGCTGGCTATTACGAAGTAATGATGGATGATGGAAAATAGGCAGATTTAATGACCGATATACCTGGGTTAGATAAGTATAAGTTTGATGAATATTTTAAAATGGCTACTGTGGATGAAATAAAAGGGATTAAAGCCAGATTTCTTCATTGCAATCATTTACTTGAGAATAAGAGAGCAACCAATAGACCTAAAGACCAGTTGGACGTTTTAGAATTAGAACGTATTAATAAGAGAGGTTAAATTTTTTGCACAATTTTGAGTTCATTAAACCCGACTTAGCGAAAATACTTTTTGCCTCAATTGCCGAATGTGATTACTTCGTCGTTCCTCTTCGCAAAGACGGAAAAGGAAGTGCTGTTGCAAAAAGATTTTAGCGAGGGCGGGACTGCTGTAACCGATTAACACGGAACAATGCTTTCCAAGTCCAAATACCCTAAAAGTTACTTTAATGCTCGCAATAATTTCGCTTGCTTATAAATAAAAATAGCTTTATCTTTGCGCCATTCCAAAGGAACATCCTTTGCGATAATTAATTAATTTTTAAACACTTTAATATTATTCAAGAATGTATTTAAGTCCAGAGAAGAAAGCCGAAATCTTTAAACAACACGGCGAAGTAGAAACCAACACTGGTTCTGCAGAAGGTCAAGTAGCGTTATTTACATACCGTATTGCGCACTTAACAGAGCACTTAAAGAAAAATCGTAAAGATTTCTCTACACAGTTATCACTTCAAAAATTGGTAGGTAAACGCCGCGGTATTTTGGCATACTTATACAAAAAAGATATTGAGCGCTATCGTGCTATCATTAAAGCTTTATCGCTTCGTGATATCATTAAACAAAAATAAGCGTAATTTTATCAACAAGAGCCATTCTTTAGGGAATGGCTTTTTATTTTTCATTAGCTTTACAACAAGTTCTTGGAAACGCGGTAAGTTTAAAGCTTGCTTATTTTGCAAAAACAAAAACATATATAAACAAGGTGTGGGCAAAGAGGAAAACACACCATAATTCTAATTAAATGAATGTAATAAAAAAGTCGCTTGATTTAGGCGACGGCAGAACAATCGAGATTGAAACTGGTAAATTGGCTAAACAAGCTGATGGTTCGGTTGTAGTAAAAATGGGCGATACTATGTTGTTAGCAACTGTTGTATCTACTGTAGGTGCTAAACCAGGAACTGATTTCTTACCATTATCGGTTGATTATCAAGAAAAATACGCAGCAACCGGCCGTATTCCAGGTGGATTTTTACGTCGTGAGGCTAGATTATCTGATTACGAGGTTTTAATTTCTCGTTTGGTAGATAGAGCTTTACGCCCAATGTTCCCTTCAGATTATCATTCTGATACACAAGTGATGATTTCATTAATTTCTGCGGATAAAGATATTATGCCTGATTGTTTAGCTGGCTTAGCTGCATCGGCTGCATTAGCTGTATCAGATATTCCTTTCAACGGTCCAATTTCTGAAGTACGTGTTGCTAAAATTGATGGCAAATTGGTAATCAATCCATTAGCTAGCGAATTACAACGTGCAACTTTAGAATTTATGGTTGCTGGTTCGGCTAACGACATCGGTATGGTTGAAGGTGAGTGCGATGAAATTCAGGAAGATGAAATGGTTGAGGCATTGAAATTTGCACACGATGCAATTAAAAAACAATGTGCTTTACAATTAGAATTAACTGAAGAAACTGGTAAAACAGTAAAACGCGAATATAGCCACGAAGACCACGATGCTGATTTAAGAGCTAAGGTTTTTGCTGATACTTATGATAAAGTTTACGCTATAGCCAAATCTGGTTCTAATAAAGATGAACGTAAAGTTGGTTTCACCGCGATTATTAATGAGTTTTTCGAGGCAATGCCAGAAGATACTGCAGATTTAACTAAAGCAATGGCTAAACATTATTACCATGATGTTCAGTACGATGCGATTAGAAATTTGTTGTTAGATGAAGGTATTCGTTTAGATGGCCGTAAAACAACCGAAATTCGCCCAATATGGAGTGAAGTTGGTTATTTGCCAGCAGCACACGGTTCGGCAGTGTTTACACGTGGCGAAACTCAATCTTTAACATCGGTTACTTTAGGTAGCAAAGATGATGAGCAAATGATTGACGGTGCTTTCGTTAATGGTTACCAAAAATTCTTATTGCACTATAATTTCCCTGGTTTCTCAACTGGTGAAGTTAGACCTAACAGAGGTGCCGGTCGCCGCGAAATTGGTCACGGTGCTTTAGCACAACGCTCGTTGAAAAAAGTTTTACCTCAAGGTGAAGCTAATCCATATACAATTCGTATTGTTTCTGATATTTTAGAATCTAACGGTTCATCATCAATGGCAACTGTTTGCGCTGGTACTTTAGCGTTAATGGATGCTGGTATCAAAATTAAATCTCCAGTTTCTGGTATTGCAATGGGTTTAATTACTGATGAAAAAACTGGTAAATATGCTATCCTTTCTGATATTTTAGGTGATGAAGATCATTTAGGTGATATGGACTTTAAAGTAACTGGTACTGAAAATGGTATTGTTGCTTGTCAAATGGACTTAAAAATCAATGGTTTATCATACGAAGTTTTAACTAAAGCTTTATTACAAGCTAAAGAAGGTCGTTTACACATCTTAAACGAGATGAAGAAAACGATTAGCTCGCCTAATGAAGATTACAAGCCACATGCTCCACGTATTGTTTCTTTAACTATTGAGAAAGAATTCATTGGTGCAATTATCGGCCCTGGAGGTAAAATTATCCAAGAAATGCAACGCGAAACTGGCGCTTCTATCTCTATCGAAGAAGTTGATGGTAAAGGTATTGTAGAAATTTTTGCTGATAATAAAGCTGCAATTGATGCTGCTGTTACTCGTATCCGTAATATTGTTGCTAAACCAGAAATTGGTGAAGTTTACCAAGGTAAAGTAAAATCGATTATGCCGTTTGGCGCATTCGTTGAGGTTATGCCAGGTAAAGATGGTTTACTACACATCTCTGAAATTTCATGGGAACGTTTAGAAACTATGGACGGTGTATTGAAAGAAGGTGATAAAATCGAGGTTAAATTATTAGACATCGATAAACAAGGTAAAATGAAACTTTCTCGCAAAGTTTTATTGCCAAGACCAGAAAAACCAACTGCGCCACAAGCGTAAACCCCTAAATCCCCTAAAGGGGACTTTTAGATATTGAAACCCTTTCAGTTTTTTACTGAAAGGGTTTTTTGTTGTTAGCTATTTTGTTTAACAATGATTTTGTAACTTGCATTGCAGATGAAGAAAGATATAAATATTGTTGAGGAACCAATTGCTGATTATAAAAAGGCTGAAGAAGACTTATTAAAAAAGGGCTTATCAAGTTCGTATACAGAACGTTTTCATACCATGGCCAGATTGATGAAATTAAATATGATTTTAAAATCTGCGAAAATTACTCATAAAAAAATCGATTGATAAATGGATGTTTTTGATGATGAAATTTTAAAACTATGGCGGTCGCTGCTTAAAAATGAAGTTAGCTTTATAATGATTGGTGGAGTAGCAACAAATTTACATGGATTCCATCGAACAACTGATGATATAGATATTTGGATTAAAGATAACTTAGAAAACAGACAAAATTTACGGGCTGCATTCAAAGATTATGGCTTAGGAGATTTTAAGAACTTAGAAACTTTAGTTTTTATTCCAGGCTGGACTGATTTTTATTTGGATAATAATTTAAGGATGGATATCATGACTTCTGTAAAAGGTTTGGAAGAATTTGGTTTTGACAAGTGTTTAGAATATGCATCAATTGCAACTATTTATGAATTGGATATTCCGTTTTTGCACATTAATCAATTAATTGATTCTAAGAAAGCTGCAAATCGTCCGAAAGACCAAATAGACATAATTGAATTAGAAAATATTAAAAAATTAAGAAACGAATAAATGAAATACATCATTGCCCCATCCATACTTTCTGCCGATTTTGGCAATTTGCAACGCGATATCGAAATGATTAATCAAAGTGAGGCCGATTGGTTTCATGTTGATGTGATGGATGGCGTTTTTGTTCCAAATATTTCATTTGGTTTCCCAGTAATGGCTGCCGTTAAAAAACATGCAAAAAAGCCATTAGATGTTCATTTAATGATTGTTGAGCCCGATAAATATATTCAAGAATTTGCCCAGGCCGGCGCAGATAGAATTACGGTTCATTATGAAGCTTGTACACACTTACATAGAACGATTCAGTTAATCAAAGCAGCTGGCTGTAAGGCTGGTGTTGCATTAAATCCACATACACCAGTTACTTTATTGCAAGATGTAATTGGAGATTTAGATTTAGTGTTGATTATGTCTGTAAATCCAGGTTTTGGCGGGCAGCAATTTATCCATAATACCTATAAGAAAATTCAAGATTTAAAACACTTGATTCAAGGTGTAAATGAAGATTTAGTTATCCAGGTAGATGGTGGCGTAGGTTTGCAAAATATCGGCACATTAGTATCTGCAGGTGCGAATGCTTTCGTTGCGGGAAATGCAATTTTTGCAACCGATGATCCGGCAGAAACCATTTCTAAAATGAAAAGCTTGACCGCGAATAGTTTAACTGCCTAATTATTTATCTGATTATTTGTCGCAGACATTAATTTGATTCAAAGTCTTGATACTTGATACTCATATCTTGATACTTAAATAAATGCTCCAATTTCGGCTAATCCTTTTCCTTTTAATTGCTTGTTGCGGTTTAACCGTTGCTCAGCCTTTGGTTAGGGTTTCTGGGATTATTTATAATGATGAAAAATTGCCGCTTTCTCAAGTAACAGTAATTGTTTTGGGACAGGCTCAAAGTACAGTTACCGATGAATTTGGCATTTACACAATTTATTCAAAATCAAAAACCTTTGCCATTAAATATTCTTTGCTTGGTTATCAACCTCAAACTTTAAAATTTAGTGAGCGTTCTGGAGCAAGAATAACACAAAATTTAAGTTTGGTAGGCAATATTAACGAGTTAGAACAAGTTAATATCACAAATAAGCAAAATCAGCTTAGTAATACAACTACCATAAATATTGCAGATGTAGCATCAATGCCCTTGGTTTCTGGTAATTTCGAAACGCTGTTGAAAATGTTACCTGGCGTTTCTACAAACAACGAGTTAAGTGCGCAATACAGTGTTCGCGGAGGCAATTTTGATGAAAACTTAATTTACATTAATGATGTAGAAATAAATCGGCCTGTTTTAATTCGTAACGGGCAGCAGGAGGGATTGAGTTTTATAAATTCTGAGTTGGTAAGCAAAGCCAAATTTTCTGCAGGAGGTTTTGAGGCCAAATACGGCGATAAACTTTCATCAGTTTTGGATATAAGATATGATAAGCCAGATAGTAATCAAACAATTTTAAGTACAAGCCTTTTAAATACCTCTTTAACAGCTAAGCGGATTTTCAGAAGAAGCTTTTTGCTTACCGGTTTACGATATAAAAACAACGCCAATGTGCTGATAAAGCAAGATGAAAAGGGCAGTTACAGTCCAAATTTTGGTGATGTACAGGTACTTTATCAGTATGATTTTTCATCAAAGTTTAATTTAAGCTTTTTGGGAAACCTGAATTTAGGTCAGTTTAAATTAGTACCTACAAATCGCGAAACGAAGTTTGGTACTTTGAATACAACATTACGTTTAAATGTAGATTACAATGGTCAGGAGATTGATGATTACCAAGCTTTAGGGACTGCAGTAACGGCAACTTATTCGCCGAAACCAAATTTAGTTATCAAATTCATTAACAGCTATTTTAATACCATTGAAAGAGAGCGATTTGATATTGATGGAAGTTATGTTTTTGATGAAGTTGATAATAGCTTTCCAATAGAAGATTTTGGCCCAATTACCAAAAACAGGGGAGTTGGAAGCTATTATAATTATGGCAGAAATAGCTTGAATACACAGATTTTCGCATCAGAAATTAAGGTTGACCAAAATTTCAATAATCATGTTTTTTCTTGGGGATTAAAGTTTGATAAATCTAAATATGATGACCGTTTAAATGAATATAACTTCACCGATTCTGCCGGATATATTTTGCCAAACAATAGAAAAGATATTGTTCTACAAAATGTTATTAATGTAGAAAACAACATTGATATTAAAAATTATAGTGCTTACATTCAGGATAGTTACTCGCTTTCTAATTATGCAGAACTGCAATTAGGCGCTCGTGCAACTTATAGTTCATTGAGTAAGCAGTTATTGATTAGCCCACGGATGTTGCTTGCTTACCGACCAAATTCTAACAATAAAATTTTAAGGTTTACCGCAGGTGTTTATAAGCAACCACCATCTTATAGAACTATTCGAGATTTTACCGGAAAGTTGATTATTAATCAAAAAGCCCAAAGTTCTTACAATACTTCTATCGGTTACGATTATGCTTTCGATGCTTTTGGAACACGTTTAAAATTTACTTCCGAGGCTTATTTCAAATATTCTGATAGATTAATTCCTTATAAAATAGATAATTTGAGAATTAAATATTTAGCCAACGAGGTTTCGAGAGGTTATGCTTACGGAGCTGATTTTAGTATTGGTGGTGAGTTTGTGAAAGATTTGGTTTCGTATTTTCGCATGTCAGTTATGCATGCTAACGAAGATATTATTGGAGATAGCTATGTGCAAAATGGCGAAATAATTTACCCAGGTTACTTAAAGCGCCCAACCGACCAAAGACTTAATTTTTCTGTTTTCTTTCAGGATCGGTTGTTGAATAGTCCAACTTATAAAGTGCATTTGAATATGCTTTATGGTTCGCGTTTACCAATTGGTCCATCGCAAACGCCAAGATATTTGGATAAGTTTTATATCCCGTCTTACAAACGCGTAGATATTGGTTTCTCGAAAGATTTTTTAGATGATGCAGCCCTACATAAACCGAAGTTTTTAGATAAAAATTTCAGTTCTGTGATTCTATTTTTCGAAGTTTTTAATATGCTAAATATCGATAATACAGTTTCTTATTTGTGGTTGAAAGATGTTGATAATGTACAATATGCAATTCCAAATTATTTAACGGGCCGACAGTTTAATTTGAAATTGATTGTAAAGTTGAAGAATTGACCGGGATTAAATCAAGATTAAGGAATTATATAATTTTGTATTCATAGTAATTATTTATCCATTGGTTTAAAACAATGGCAACGAATATTGGTTTTGCTTATAAATTATGCTGTTCATTGCAGTCTGCTTTAGCTAACGGTCTCTTTTGATAGGCCATTTAGCCTTCAGCCAAATTATACAACTTTTACGGAAAATCTTCCCAAGAATTACCGAGCGTAAGTAATCTAAACCCGACAGTAGCAAAAATACTTTTTGTTGCAGTACCTCGACAAGCTAAGTGTGACAATTATAAAAAGATTGGAGCGAATGGCGGGACTGCCATAGCCGAAAAGCTACTGTTTTTGCTTTCCAGGTCATAAAAAATCTTGTGTTTTACATTAATGGTTTTAATTACAAAAAATGTAACAAAACCATCAATTTCAATGTAATTTTTAACAAAATTTAATTTTTTATGATACGATTTTGTAGCTATAACTGGCTTAAAAATTTTACATTTACGGCATAATCATTTATATAATAAGATGAAGCATAATTTTGGCGCAGGCCCTTGTATTTTACCTCAAGAAGTGTTTAAACAAGCTGCACAGGCAGTTTTAGATTTTAACGATGGATTATCGATTTTAGAAATTTCGCATAGAACAACCGAATTTGAGGCAGTTGTTGCTGAAGCAGAGAAATTGGTAAAAGAATTATTAAACGTGCCATCGGGTTATTCCGTTTTATTTTTACAAGGCGGTGCAAGTTTGCAATTTGCAATGGTTCCAATGAATTTATTAGGCGATGGACAAACTGCAAGTTATTTAGATTCTGGTGTTTGGGCTACAAAAGCTTTAAAAGAAGCTAAATTTGTAGGCAATGTAAATGTTGTAGCATCATCTAAGGATGCAAACTATACATTTATTCCAAAAGATTTCGAAATTCCTGCAGATAGTGCTTATTTCCACTACACATCTAACAACACCATTTACGGAACAGAACTTTTTGAAGCACCTAAAACTAGTGTTCCAATTGTTTGTGATATGTCTTCTGACATTATGAGCCGCGTAATTGATGTTTCGCAGTTCGATTTAATTTATGCCGGAGCACAGAAAAATGTTGGTCCTGCCGGTTTAACTATCGTAATTGTTAAAGATGAAATTTTAGGTAAAATTGACCGTAAAATTCCTTCAATGTTAAATTATCAATCTCATATTGATAATGGTTCGATGTACAATACACCACCAGTTTTCTCTATTTATGTTGCATTATTAAATCTTCGTTGGTTAAAATCGAAAGGTGGTGTTGCTGAAATTGAAAAAGAAAACAAGCAAAAAGCTGAAGCACTTTATAGAGAAATTGACCGTAACCCATTATTTAAAGGTACTTGTGCAGTTGAAGACCGTTCAAAAATGAATATTTGTTTTGTAATGGAAAACGCAGAATTAGAAAAACCATTCTTGAAACTAGCTGAAGAACAGGGTATTGTGGGTATTAAAGGACATAGAAGTGTTGGTGGTTTCCGTGCATCGATATATAACGCGTTGCCAATTACCAGCGTACATGCCTTAATTGAGGCAATGCAATCATTCGAAGAAAACCAGGCAAAAGCGAATTAATTTAAATTATAACCACACATTAATAGCATAATTGCTTTAATCTGTGCAATCATAAATAACAATGATTAAAATATTAGCAAACGATGGGATAGACCCTATCGGAAAAGAATTATTAGAAAAAGCAGGTTTCCAGGTTGATACTGAAACCATTCCTCAAGACCAATTGGCCGAAGCTTTGAAAAACTACGATGCGATTACTGTTCGTAGTGCAACAAAAGTTAGAAAAGAATTAATTGATGCTGTTCCAAATATTAAGTTAATTGGAAGGGGTGGAGTGGGTATGGATAATATTGATGTTGAGTATGCTAGAAGCGTAGGTGTTAATGTTGTAAATACTCCAGCAGCATCTTCACTGTCTGTTGCTGAATTGGTTTTTTCTCACTTATTTACAGGTATTAGATTTTTACAAGATGCTAATCGTAAAATGCCTGTTGAAGGTGCAACACAATTTAATAACCTTAAAAAAGCTTATGCAAAAGGTACTGAACTAAGTGGTAAAACTATCGGTATTATCGGTTTCGGGCGTATTGGTCGGGCTACTGCAAAAGTTGCTTTAGGTTTAGGAATGAATGTTTTAGCTTACGATTTATATCCGTCGGAATCTGAAATTACTTTAGATTTTCAAGGTGGAAAATCAGTTAGTATTCCAATTAAAACGGTTTCTTTAGAGGAAGTAATTACTGGAAGTGATTTCTTTAGCTTACATACTCCATTTGCAGATAAACCTATTTTAGGTGCTGAAGAATTTGCTAAAATGAAAAACGGAGTTGGTATTGTAAATTGCTCTCGAGGTGGAACAATTGATGAACTAGCTTTAATTGAAGCATTAGACTCTGGTAAGGTTGCTTTTGCTGGTTTGGATGTTTTCGATAACGAGCCTACACCTTTGGAAGCGATTTTAACTCATCCAAAAATTTCTCTAACACCGCATATTGGAGCTTCAACTAACGAAGCTCAAGAACGTATTGGTACGGAATTGGCAACTTTGATTATTGAGCACTTTAAGAAGTAAAATGATTTCAGACCTTATAGGTTTTTAAACGGCGCAGCCCTAAATGAGGCTATTGAAAACAACATCAACACCGAATTAAACCTATAAGGTCTATTTTTTAATCCAAGACATTAGTTAACACCCAATAACGATAACCCAGAACTGCTTTTTGAAAAGTAGTTAATTTGTTTGGGTCTTTTTTAATCAGACTTGGCAGAATCGCATTGTTAATTTTAAGCAAAACTTTAAACAATCCTTTTTTCATAACCTTTTAATTTTTTGTTGAAGAAATAAAATCCGCCAGCCATTATCAACAGCAAAAAGGCAATGATGTAAATAGATAAACTTCCATTATTTTTCTTTGCTAAATCGCTTTTTAATTCTTCATTTTGGTCCTGAAGCTTTTTAATCGTTCGCATGTAATTTTCAATTCTTTCCTGCGAATTATCAGCTACAGCAACTTTTTGTTGATTTTGCAGGTCTTTATAATCCATCAAAACTTTTAACTCCTTAAAAATATTATTATCAGTCAAAACCACCTGACGCAGAATTTCATTTGAGTTTTTAATATCTTTTTTGGTTTGCCAGCCAAATATTCCAGTTCGTTGGTTTAAACTTTCATCGTATTGACCGAATTTTTGACTACGCTCTGTTAGTAAAGTATTTACTTTAACACGTTGCGCTGCATAAGATGCAGTATCTTGTTGGGCAAAAGTTTGAAAACTGATGAATAGGATGGAGAGTAAATAACAATAGTTCTTCATGCGATATAAACGCGAAAATAGTGGAAGTTGTTTGGATTGGAATTACGTTATGGCGGGGAACGACGCATCCTTACAACAAGAATAAAGATTACCTCGTGCCTCTCAGTAACTTAAGGCTCTTTCATATATCACGTGTATAGTTGCGCTTCAGCTTTATTCTTTTACCCTTCAGCTCAAATTTAAGGATGAAACTCAACCCGAACAATATCACCTAAATGCAAGCCTAATAAACCACTAGCCTTACCTTTGTTAATGGCAATTTCTAGATGATTACTAATTCCAAATAAGCAAAGCTTTTCGCCCTCTTGCACTTCGTTGTAATGCCAGCTCAGTTGCGTAATGGTTTCACTCTTTCTAAAATACAGTGTGAAGTCGCGATTTTTTTGAATTCGAGTGAAAAGTTCTTTTGTAATATTGGTAATTACATTGCAAAAAGTATCAATGTAAACTACACTTCCTCGAATGATATCTTTCTCAATAACAGGATGTAAAAGCATCTTCTGCTCAATCTCTGCTACAGGTAAACCAATGTCTTTTAATCTACCACCTTTGGCTAAGTGTGTCGCTGCCTTTACAAAAATATCAACCAATGGAAAGTGTAGATATTTTAAATCCTGCATTATGTTTAGCTCTACAACATCTTCAGGAATATCATCAAAAAGCAAAGAAAAAATACCATTGTCTGCACCAACAAAATAATGATCTCGATGCTTTATAGCTATGTATTTTGTATTTTCGCTATAAACAGAATCTATCCCAATTAGGTGTACCGTGTTTTTCGGAAAGTATGGAAAGGCATTTTTTAATACAAAGGCTGCATAAGAAATATTAAAAGCCGGAACTTCATGAGTAATATCAATTAAATTAACATTAGGCATAAGACTTAGCAGACTACCTTTAAGGGCACTCTGGTAAAAATCTTTCGAACCTAAATCTGTTGTTAAAGTAATTATCCCCATTAAAAATTCATTATTATTGCTTATTCTTGTGGTATAGGCATAAGCATCTGCAAATATTCAAATTTTAATTAATATAGCCCGATAACTTTTTAAAATACTATCATTTGAACGAATTAAAATTAACACTGGATACCGTAAATCCTGCTCATTTTTGGGGAGCAAATAATGAGAATTACGAAATGATTAAAGGTTCGTTTGCCAAATTAAAGTTGGTTGCGAGAGGCAGTGATGTTAAGGTTCTCGGTGATGAACAGGAACTTAAGGCGTTCGAAGAAAAGTTTAATCAACTGGTTGCGCACTTAGAAAAATACAGTTCTTTAACCAATAACGATGTCGATTCTATATTGGGTGCAAAAGCTGCTGGTGTTGCAAAAAAAGATGTAGAACAGCCAACAGGCGGTGGTGGAGAAGTGATTGTTTTTGGTACAAACGGCTTATTGGTTAAGGCCAGAACGGCAAACCAGCGCAAAATGGTCAGCAGTATTGCTAAAAATGATATTCTTTTCGCAATTGGTCCAGCTGGTACAGGAAAAACCTATACAGCGGTAGCTTTAGCGGTTCGTGCTTTAAAAAACAAGGAAATTAAACGAATCATTTTAACTCGTCCAGCTGTTGAAGCAGGAGAAAACCTTGGTTTCTTGCCTGGAGATTTAAAGGAAAAAATAGACCCATATTTACGTCCGCTGTACGATGCTTTGGATGATATGATTCCTGCAGAAAAGTTGAAGTTTTATATTGAAAACAGGACAATAGAAATTGCGCCATTGGCTTTTATGCGTGGTAGAACGTTAGATAATTGTTTCGTGATTTTGGATGAAGCGCAAAACGCTACAGACATGCAGTTGAAAATGTTTTTGACGCGTATGGGCCCAACGGCTAAATTTATCGTTACTGGCGATGTTACTCAAATCGATTTACCGAAAAAACAAATGTCTGGCTTATTTAATGGTTTAAGGATTCTTGAAGATATTAAAGGCATCGATATAATTTATTTAAGCGGAGAAGATGTTGTACGCCATAAGTTGGTTAAAGATATATTGAGAGCTTATGGAGATATTCAATAGAACATCCTTTAATAATTTAAAACTCGTAGCTGGTAAAACTACGAGTTTTTTTTTGCCCAAATCTTCTGACCTCGAACTCCAAACTTTCCGACTTTTTTATTTATTTTTATGCCCTCATGAAAGCACAAAAAGAAACAAATTTCAATTTTCCAAACCAAAGTAATTTTTATAAAGGAAAAGTACGCGATGTTTATACTATTGCCGATAAATTAATGGTAATGGTTGTATCAGATCGTATTTCTGCGTTTGACGTAGTTTTGCCAGAAGCCATTCCGTTTAAAGGTCAGGTATTAAATCAAATTGCTGCAAAATTTTTATCTGCTACGCAGGATATTGTTCCTAACTGGGTTTTAGATGTTCCAGATCCAATGGTTACCATTGGCCGTATTTGCGAACCATTTAAAGTGGAAATGGTAATAAGAGGTTATTTAGCAGGGCATGCCTGGAGAGAATATAGTGCTGGTAAGCGTTCTGTATGTGGTGTTTCTCTGCCAGATGGTTTGAAAGAAAATGACAAGTTACCACAGCCAATTATTACACCAACTACAAAGGCATCAATAGGGCACGATGAAGATATTTCAAGAGAAGATATATTAGCTAAAGGCATTGTTTCGATAACGGATTATGAAAAATTAGAAGAATATACTTTTGCGCTATATCAACGCGGCACTGAGATTGCTGCTAAAAGCGGATTAATTTTAGTTGATACTAAGTATGAATTTGGGAAAGCAGATGGTGTTATTTATCTAATTGATGAAATTCACACACCAGATTCATCTCGTTATTTTTATGCAGAAGGTTATGAAGAGCGTCAGAATGCTGATGAACCACAAAAGCAATTATCTAAAGAATTTGTAAGAAAGTGGTTAATAGAAAATGGTTTCCAAGGTAAGGATGGTCAAGTTGTTCCTGAAATGACCCCCGAAATCGTAAATTCTATTTCAGAAAGATATATTGAACTTTACGAAAAAATTGTGGGAGAGGCTTTTATAAAAGCTGATGCTGATGCCATTTCAAACCGCATAGAAAGTAATGTTTTAAAGGCTTTACAAACACTATAGTTTCGAAAGAAAATTTATACATTAGTAAAATAAAGATTAGAAGAGATGAAATTTTCTGTAGACAAACACGATAAATACGTAACCTTAAAACTTAAAGAGTCTAAGTTTACAAACGATAATGCACCAGGTTTAAAATCAGAGTTGTATTTACTTAACGCCGAGGGTTTTAAAAATATTATAGTTGATTTAAGTCAGGTAAAAGAATGCAATGATGCGCAAGATTTAAGTTGCCTGCTAGTTGGAGATAGACTTTGTAAATCTGCAAACGGTTTGTTTATCGTAACAGGAATTAATGATGAAATTGCTCATATTATAGAATTATCAAACATATTTCAATCTGTAACGTTTGTTAGTACATTAGCAGAAGCAACCGATTTCATCTTTATGGATGAATTAGAGAAAGAGTTTAGAGGCGCAAAATAATTACCGTTAAAATAAATTTAAGCCTCGTAGTTTCTAAAATCTACGAGGCTTTTTATATATTACCATTATGAAATTTGAAGTTACCATTTTAGGAAGCAGTTCGGCCACACCTGTTTTTAACAGGAATCCATCGGCACAGCTTTTAAATTGTAATGAAAAATTTTACTTAATCGATTGTGGCGAAGGAACTCAACAGCAGCTAACCAAGTATAACTTCAAAGCTGCCAGAATCGATTATATTTTCATCAGCCATTTGCATGGCGACCATTATTTTGGTTTAATTGGCTTGCTTTCGAGTTTGCATTTGAATGGACGAATTAAGCCTATGCAAATTTTTGCCCCAAAGCCTTTGCTTGAAATTTTAGAAATTCAATTTAAATACTCGGATACTAAATTAAGATACCAGCTTGATTTTTTTCCGATAGAAGCTAATGAATCTCAACAGATATTTGAAAACGGTGATTTGATTGTAAAAACAATTATTCTAAATCACCGCATTCCAACAACAGGTTTTAGTTTTGAACAAAAACAAAGGCAAAGAAAGTTGATTAAGGAAAAAACTGATGAAATTCCAATGGCTTATTACACTGCTTTGAAAAAGGGGATTGATGTGGAGTTACCCAATGGTGAAATTTTAAAAAGCGAAGATTATACAACACCAGCAGAACCACCAAGAAGCTATGCTTATTGCTCGGATACGATGTTTGACGAACGATATTTTGCAACCATAAAGGATTGTGATACCCTTTATCACGAAGCTACATTTATGCATGATCTTTTGGATAGGGCAAATGAAACTCATCATACAACAGCATTACAAGCAGGCGAGATTGCTAAAATCATCGGAGCTAAGAAATTATTAATCGGTCATTTCTCATCACGTTACAAAACTTTACAAATGCTTTTAGAAGAGGCGCAATCTGTTTTCGAAAATACGGAATTGGCTATAGAGGGGCGGACCTTCCAGTTGTAATTTTTTTAAATTAATTAGTAAAGATAGCTTAACCCAGCAATGGCGAAACCTTATTTTCCTCTTACAAAAAAAGCCTTGAAGTAAACTCCAAAGCTTTCAATTTTATAAAATTAATATTACTTATCTTTTTTATTGCCACCGCCAAATACAGAGAAGTGTACGTAACGTTTAGGATTAGCCTTTAAATCTATCATTAAAGCATCTAGGTTTTTCGAGGCATTATTAAGGTTATCTGAAAGTGTTTTATCATTTAATAACTGACCTAAACTACCTTTACCTTCTTTAATACCAGATATAACACTCTGTAAATCTCCAATAGCACTATTTGCTTTATCTAAGGTTTCTTTAAAGTTAGCAGCAGCAAATTTATCAGTAACGGTATTAATGTTAGTTAAAATATCGCTAATTTTTTTGTTGTTATTATTCAAGTTAGCTGTGATGCCTTCAACATTTTTAAATATAGCTTCGATACGAGCACTTTCTGAACCAACTAAACCATCAACTTTTTTCGAAGTAGTTTCTAACGAGGCAAGAGTTCCGGCGATACTACTAAAACTTTTATCAACGTTTTTCTGAAAATTAGGATTAAGTATTGAGTTAACACTACTTAAAATAGAATCCATTTTGCCAATAATCAATTCTGCTTTCTTTTGAACTGGCTGAACTTGTTCCATCAAACCTTTCTCTACATTTGCATTAAGGGTGAATCCATCTTCAGCCATTTTTTTAGAATTTCCTAGCGACATTACAATTGCTTTGCTTCCTAAAAGATCGGTACCTTCTAAACGGGCAATACTATTTTCAGGAATATCATATTTGCTATTAATACTCAATGTAGCTAAAATTGTTCCTCCTGGTTCTAACTGAAGTTTTGCAACCCGACCAATTTGGTAACCATTAATTAGAATTGGTTTTGAAACAGTTAAACCATCAACTCTGGTATATCTGGCAAATAAAGTCGTTTCGCTCGAAAAAATTGAATTTCCTTTCAAAAAGTTATACCCGATAATTAATAAAGCAATGGCAAATGCAGCTAAAATACCTACTTTGGTTTCGTTCTTAATTTTCATGTGTTTCTGTTTATTGGCTGCAAATGTTGTTTTTTAACTATCAATATTTGCTCGAGCGCTATCTAATTTTTGTAATGCAAAGGTATTTATAATACATAATGTTTGCATTAGCGTTTTTGTTTGGTATTTGTTATATTTTTATAAATAATTAACATTTATAATGCCAATTATTTAACTTCTATGTTTTTCTTATAGGTTTTAATTGCAGCTAATATCGATTCGGCAATTTCATTTTGTCCTTTTTCAGAATTTATATATTTCTCTTCTTCCTTATTTGAAATAAATCCAACTTCGGTTAATACCGCAGGCATTCCGCATCTTTGCAACACTAAAACACCTTGTTCTTTAACACCTCGGCTTACTCTATCATCTCTATTTATGAAGCTGTTTTGAATTAATTTTGCGAATTTAATGCTTTTATCTCGAAAGGTATTTTTTAATAACGATAAAATTATAAATGTTGTGGGATTATTAGGATCGTAACCGTCGTATTTACTTTTATAATTCTTTTCTAATTTGATATCGGCATTTTCACGAATTGCTGCATCTTGCTCTTTTAGTCTATGAGAGCCTGCTACAAGTGTTTCAACACCTTTTATTCCTTTGTTGCCAGGTGGCATAGAATTACAATGAACAGATATGAAAAGATCTGCATTGGCTTCATTTGCAATTTCAGCCCTGCGGTACAGATCTACATCTACATCTTTTGTTCGCGTATAAATAACTTTTATATCTGGTAAATCTTCTTTTAACTTATTTCCGAGTTTTAATGCAACTTTTAGCGAAACATCTTTCTCTTTAGAAAAACTTCCAGATGCACCAGGTTTCCGGCCCCCATGGCCTGCATCAATAACAATTGTTTTGATTTTATAACCTTGGGCTAAGCTAAGCTTTACATTGAAAATAAATCCACAAAGAATTGCGATTAGAAGTTTAATCTTCATTTATGGTTAATTAAAAAGAGGTTTCTGATAAGCGTTTATAGTTTTTTATTGCTTTTATAATACCATTAACTATCTCGTTTTGCCCTTCAGGCGAATTCATATAGTCTTCTTCTTCAGGGTTACTAACAAAACCAATTTCTGTTAAAACCGCAGGCATAGCAGCACGAGCTAAAACAGCTAAACTTTTTTCTTGCACACCACGGTTGATTCTGCCTGCATTTACATATTCTTGCTGAAGCATTGAAGCAAACTTTAAACTTCTATCACGATTGGTTTGTTTCATTAATGATATCATGATATCATTCTCTGGGGTATTGGCAATAAAACCTTCGTAGTTTTTTTGGTAGTTATCCTCTAAAAACATAGATGCATTCTCTCTTTTGATAACCTCATCCTGTTCTCCCATACGGCCAGTACCCGAAACAAAAGTCTCAGTGCCTCTTGTTGATGTACTTTTTGAAGTTATAGTTCTATACACAGGAACTTTTCTTCCTTTTACTTTTTTATAATAATCTACAACCCTCGATACCCGAACAGGCATATCATTTAGGTGGATAGATATAAAAAGATCGGCTTTTGCGTTGTTTGCAATATTTATGCGCTCATATAGAGGAATAAATACATCACTTTCGCGAGTATAAATTATTTTTAAATCCTTAATACTGTCTTGTAAAGCTTTTCCAAGATTTAAAGCCGTTTTTAAAGCAACATCTTTTTCCTTAGAATAAACGCCGTGTGTGGCGCCATCTTTGCCACCATGCCCCGCATCAATAACAATTGTTTTAATTTTATATTCTTGCGCAAATGCTTGATTATCAAATGTATTGAGTAATACTAAACAAATAATAAGTGTTAAAAGGTTTTTAAGGTACATCAATGGTATATTTTTCACTAATTTTGAACGTTTTTGATTAAACATTTGTGCAAAAATAACATTCAAATACGAATTTGAAACTTCTTAGCAACTCTATTTTACTATTTTCTGTCATTTTATTAACACTGGTTGTTAGTAAAGCTAACGCATTTTCCGGTTTTTCATTGCAACAAGTCATCCAACAAGATACTTCCAAAAGAGATACTTCGAAAATAAAAACCAAAAATAACAGCGATCTCGATAAGAAAATCGAATACAAAGCCACCGATTCTGTTCGAATGAGCAAAGACAAAAATATTATTTACATGTACGGGAATGCACGTGTTGTATATGGTGATTTTGAATTGGATGCCGATTATATCCGTTATGATCAAAAGAAAAATGTAATTTTTGCCAGCGGCAGAACAAATCCAAAAACAAAACGATATGTTGGCCGTCCGATTTTTAAATCGGGTACGGAGGGTTCTGCAATTGCAGATTCATTGTATTATAATTCGGCAACAACCAGAGCTAAGGTTTTTGGTGTTTTTTCTGAACAAGAAGGAGGTTTCTTTTCTGGAGGGCAAAGTAAAAAGCAGGCAGATAATGAATTGCACATTAAAAATATGATGTACAGTACTTGTAATCTGCCACATCCACATTTTGGATTAATGATTAGTAAAGGTATAGCGACAGAGAAACAGATTATAACAGGGCCCGTTTATATGATTATCGAAGATGTACCCACTCCTTTTGCATTACCTTTTGCTTTTTTTCCAAAAACAAACAAAAGAACATCGGGTATATTATTGCCTACACCCGGAGAAGATGCATCTCGTGGTTTCTTTCTTCAAAATGCAGGATATTATTTAGGACTTAATGATTATTGGGACGCTAAAATATTAGGTACAATTTACACAAATGGCTCGTATGAAGCTACTCTAAGTAGTAATTATATTCAGCGATATAAGTTTAATGGTAATATTAATCTCAATTACGCTAGCACAAAAAACGGTATTCAAGGGCAGGAGGACGTAGGGAAAAACTTTAGGGTAGGTTGGTCGCACAGTCAAAATCCTAATGCTAGTCCAGGTTCTACATTTACAGCTTCTGTTAATGTGAGTTCGAGTACTTATTATAGAGCAACGGCAGCAACTTCCTCTTATGATCAAAGCGCAATTGCCCAAAATAGTTCAACAAGTTCAATTGCCTATTCGAAGGTTTTAGCAGGCGGACTTTTTAACTTTAGTACTGCGTTATTTGCCAACCAAACATTTAGTTCAAGGCAAATAGATTTACAACTGCCAACATTCAACCTAAACATGTCAACTATAAGTCCGTTTGATTCTAAAAATCGTTCTGGCGAACAAAAGTGGTACCAAAAAATTACCGTTGGTTATAGTTTACAAGGAAAAAATACCATATCAACTCAAGATAGTATTTTGTTTAAACCAGAAGGTTTAAGACAGTTAAAGACTGGTTTTGAACATAATATTCCTATTGGAATGAACTTTACTTTGCTTAAATATTTAACATTTAGCTTAGGTGGAACATATAATGAGGTTTGGAATTTTCAAACAATCGATAGGAGGTACACCACATTTACTGATGGAAGTTATACTTTTAGGACCGATACATTATCTGGCTTTAAACGTGCTGGAAGTTATAATTTATCTACAAGTATGTCTACCAAGGTATATGGTAAAACTAAAGAGTTTAAAAACCTGGGAAACATTCAACAATTAAGGCATGTAATGACACCGAGTGTAAGTTTTACTTATTCTCCTGATTTTGCTGATCCGTCTGCGGGAGTTTACAAATATGCATTAAACCAAGACGGACAACGAATTCGAAATCCAAGTACAGGTCAAGATCTTACTTACTCAATGCTAGAAGGAATGGCTTTTCCTGGTTCTTTCGGCGGAAGACAAGCTTCAATTGGATTTATTTTAGATAACACCACCGAATTAAAAGTTCGCGATCCAAAAGATACAACTGGTACTGGAAATAGAAAAATTCCAATTATACAAGGGCTGAGCTTTAGTGGTACTTATAATTTTCTTCAGCCAACAAGAAAATTATCTGATATTAGCTTTAGTGGCCGCTCACAATTTACAGATAAGCTTGGAATCAACTACAACGGGGTTTTAAATCCTTATTTGCTTAGAGATTCCACCAATAATGGAATATTTGTTCAAAAATTAGAAGATAGCCGTTACTTTTGGCAAGGAGGTAAGATCTTCCCCCGTTTACAAAGCTTTGGTTTCTCTTTCGATTACGGATTTAATGCGGAGGCCGTAAAAAAGAAAAACGAAAACTACGACAAATTAAAAGGTCAGGTTGAAAAACAGGGAATGACGCCGCTTCAGTCCGAGCAATTGAATGCAATCAATCGCGACCCTAATGCATTCGTAGATTTTAATATTCCATGGAATTTCGCATTTCAATATAGCTTTAATTACTCCAATATTTTAGGCGTAAGCCAAATAACAAATACCTTAAACTTTAACGGCGATTTTAATCTGACGCCAAAGTGGAAGTTTACTTTTAACGCTGGTTACGATTTTAAAAATAGTGGGTTAACGCCAATGAATATTGCCATTTACCGCGATTTACACTGCTGGGATATGAGCATCAACTGGATACCTTATGGTGCTTACAAAAGTTACACGGTAACCATAAAAGTTAAATCTTCTATTCTACAAGATTTAAAACTGAGTAAAAGACAAGGTTTCTACAATACCTATCAATAATATTATATGTTAGCTGAAATTATTACTATTGGCGATGAAATTCTAATTGGTCAAATTGTGGATACTAATTCTGCATGGATGGCTAAAGAACTAAATCTAATTGGTGTATCTGTAAAGCAAATTACATCAGTTTCTGATGATGAGCAACACATTTTAACCTCACTGGCAGATGCAGAAAAACGTGCCGATATTATTTTAATTACGGGCGGTTTAGGGCCTACAAAAGATGATATTACGAAGAAAACCTTAGCCAAATATTTTGGTATGGGTTTTCGTAATGATGCAGGAGCACTTGAAATGGTTACCTCGATTTTTAAAAAATATAACCGTCCATTATTAGATATTAATATTCAGCAAGCTGATGTTCCTGATGGTTGCGAGGTAATTGTAAACAAAAACGGAACTGCACCTTGTATGTGGTTTGAGCAAAATAATAAGATTTTTGTTTCGATGCCAGGCGTTCCTTATGAGATGATGTATCTGATGGATGATGAAATTCTGCCCAGAATAAAATCGAGATTTACATTACCTGCAATTGTTCATAAAACTATACTCACGGCAAATATCGGCGAATCATTTTTAGCTAAAGAAATAGAAGAAATTGAGGATAGATTACCTCAACATATCAAATTGGCTTATTTGCCAAAACTTGGACAAGTGCGGTTGCGTTTATCAGCCAAGGGCGATAATGAAACTGATTTAAAAGCTGAGGTTGAAATTTATGCCCAACAGATTATTGCAAAAGTTAAAAAATTTGTAGTGATTGATGAAGACATTCCTTTGGAAAAAGCCATTCTGAATATAATGAAAGAACGCGGCTTAACTTTATCAACTGCAGAAAGCTGTACTGGAGGTTATATTGCGCATTTGATTACGCAGCATCCCGGCTGTTCTTCAGTTTATTGGGGTGGGGCTGTTGCCTATGCTTACGAACTTAAAGAATCTATTTTAGGCGTACAAGAAAATACTTTAAAAACCTTTGGTGCAGTTAGTGAAGAAACTGTTACTGAAATGGCCGAGGGTGCGATAAAACATTTCAATACAGATTATTCTATAGCGGTAAGTGGAATTGCTGGCCCTGATGGGGGAACAGAAGATAAACCAGTTGGTACAGTTTGGATTGCAATTTCCTCAAAGAACAAAACAGTAGCTAAAGTGTTTAATTTCAGTAACAAACGTATTCAAAACATCGAACGTTCGGCTGCA
The DNA here is from genome assembly GCF_042650905.1 of Pedobacter jamesrossensis. NCBI lineage: Bacteria > Pseudomonadati > Bacteroidota > Sphingobacteriia > Sphingobacteriales > Sphingobacteriaceae > Pedobacter > Pedobacter jamesrossensis. The sequence goes on from NZ_JBHSBY010000019.1 coordinate 51,201, forward strand.
TCGGCATTAGCCATGCTATTAAATCTACTTAAAGAAGACGAGTAGAAAGAATAAAAACTGTATTTTTGTCGCAATACCAATATAATATACTGTAATTTAATATGGCTCAATACGAATTATTGTTACCAAAAATGGGTGAGAGTGTTGCGGAAGCAACAGTGATTAAATGGGTAAAACAGCCTGGCGATTCTATTGACTTAGATGATACCATTCTTGAAATTGCTACCGATAAGGTAGATTCTGAAGTGCCATCTCCGGTTGCTGGTAAATTAGTAAAACAATTATTTGCAGCAGATGAGATAGCTCAGGTTGGAGATGTAATTGCAATTATTGAAACTGAAGGCGGAAGTGAAGCCAAAAAAGAAGAAGCGCCAGTTGCAGAGCCTATTGTTGAAGAAAAACCAGAAACTATTCCTGGTATAGAGCAACTTCCAGAACAAAAAACCGTAGCACAAACTGATTTCTCTTCTTCAGAACGTTTTTATTCTCCATTGGTTAAAAGTATTGCATTACAAGAAAATATTTCTACAGCCGAACTCGATTCTATTAAGGGTACTGGTGCTGACGGTCGTTTAAATAAAGACGATTTATTGAATTATATAACAAACAAAAGTGCTGGAGAGCAGATTGCGACTTCTAAACCGGAAGTTGCATCAGTTGAAAGTAAGCCTGCTTCGGCTCCACTAATTTCTTCTGCGTCTAATAAAACCTCAACAACATCAGTTTCTGGTGGCGATGAAATTATTGAAATGGATAGAATGCGTAAACTTATTGCCGACCACATGGTGATGAGTAAAACCACTTCGCCACATGTAACTTCATTTGTTGAGGCTGATGTGACCAATATGGTTTTATGGCGTAATAAAGTTAAAAACAGTTTTGAAAAACGTGAAAATGAAAAAATAACTTTTACACCAATTTTTGTAGAAGCCGTTGCAAAAGCTATAAAAGATTTCCCGATGATTAACGTATCGGTTAATGGAACGCAAATAATTAAAAAACATAACATTAACATAGGTATGGCTGCAGCTTTGCCAAGCGGAAACTTAATTGTTCCGGTAATTAGAAATGCAGACCAATTAAACTTAGTTGGCTTAACAAAAGCTGTCAACGATTTGGCTTTAAGGGCAAGAAACTCTAAACTAAAACCTGATGAAACACAAGGCGGAACTTTTACGCTAACTAATGTTGGTTCTTTTGGTAATGTAATGGGAACTCCAATTATAAATCAACCCCAAGTAGCTATTTTAGCGGTGGGTGCAATTAAAAAGAAACCAGCTGTTTTAGAAACCGAACACGGTGATGTAATTGCTATTCGCCATATGATGTTCCTTTCACTTTCTTATGATCATAGAGTTGTAGACGGTTCCTTAGGAGGAATGTTTGTGCGTAGAGTTGCTGATTATTTGGAGAACTGGGATTTTAACAGAGAGATTTAATCCGTTTACTATTATCAATTTGTTTTGAAAAACCAACAATTTATCAATTGAACAATAGAAAATGTTAGATTCAATTTTAAAGTCGATAGTTGCAGATAATGTGTTGCATGCCAAATGGTTAAACACCTTGTCTTATATGGAGAATGCAGGTGCTAAAAAGATTTCAGCATCCGAGCATAAGGAAAATGTTAATCTGATTATTCTTAAACATGCTGCAGAAGAACATCGCCATGCTTATTATTTGAAGAAGCAAATTGCAAAGATTGATGAATCATTATGTAAAACGTATTTAAATACAGAGTTACTTTCTCCAAACCATACAAAATACTACTTACATGCCTTAGATATTGCTGTCTGTAGATATTTGAAAGCAGAATTTAATCTATCTGGTTACGAATTAAAGTTTGCAGCTTATCTTTTTGTTACCTACGCAATCGAGGTTCGGGCTGATGAATTGTATCCTGTTTATCAAACAATTTTAGATGATGTAAAAAGTAAGGTTAATGTGAAATCAATCATTTTAGAAGAAGAAGGACATTTAGAAGAAATGATAAATCAATTAATTGGATTTTCTAATGATTGGGAAAATCATGCTGCAGAAGTAATTAAAATTGAAAAGGCACTATTTGATAATTGGGTTTTGGCTCTGAATGCTGAGTTGCCTGTAAGTGCTTAATTTATGCAAATTGTCAGTAATCCTGGAAGCCGTAAAAACTAAAATTAACTTTCATTGTTTTTGAATTAAAGATAGAAATCATGTCAAAATTTTTCGATTTAATTAATGGCGATAAACCTGTTCTTGTAGATTTTTTCGCAGAGTGGTGCGGTCCCTGTAAAATGATGAAACCTATCTTAGAACAATTGAAATCGCAGGTAGGTGATTCAGTCTCAATTATTAAGATTGATATTGATAAAAATCAACCAGCAGCAGCAACTTATAATGTTCAAAGTGTGCCTACCTTGATTTTATTTAAAAAAGGTAAACCCGTTTGGCGACAAAGCGGTGTGGCACAAGCCTCGCAACTTAAACAGGTTATCGATTCGCATTCATAATTAAACTTCTAAAACACTTTTTGGCGTAACAGCAAAAATTCTTTCTGTTGTTTTCGGGTAGATATTATACAATCCTGTAAACAGACTAAAAGCGGGTAGAACCGCATACTCATTTCCAAAATAAAAACATGGAAATTTTAAGCGTTGCTTTGCTTTACCAATAATGGAAACACCTGGATGAATATGCCCACTAATTGGATAAAGTTCTTCTTTTTTATTTTGTGGCGCATCGTGAATAAAACAAAATGGTCCCAAACAAAAACTTGGTTCGTGTATTTCAATTTTCATTGCCGAATAATCAGCGTTAGCCAATCTATCGTGATTTCCTTTTACCAACAACAAGTTTAGATTTTGATATTGCTTTCTCCACACTGAAAAGTCGTCAATATCTGTGTTTATTCCATGATGAAACATATCGCCATTAATGAGCAAAGTTTCGGGTTTGTATTTTTCGATTAGTAAGCTGAGGCGCTGTAAATCACTTTGCGCAATAGTCGCTGGTACTTGAACACCAGCTTGGCGAAAATGTGCAGATTTACCTAAGTGTAAATCACTAATGGCTAAAAGTTGATGTTTTGGTAAGTATAAAGCCCTTTCTTTATCTAAAATCAGTTCTTCTCCGTGGCTTGTTATGGTCATTATTCTTTTATTTATTTTCAAAGGTCGTCTTTTCGACTGTAGCGCAGTAAAATGGAGAGATCTTTGTAATTAACTCACAATGTTAAAAGATTTCTCGGCTTCGATCGAGATGACGGTTTTATTAATTTATATTTTGGGATATGCTTTAAAGTCACCGCAGAAATTTAATTAAGAAATTTCCTCCTTTCTGGCCATAATCTATCTAATTTTCTCTGATTCTGCTTTCATTCTGGCAATCCGTTGTTCCAATTCTTCCGAACTCATATTTTCTCTCAAACTATCCACTTTAATTGGGAAAGATAGTGGAGTGAAACCCTCAGGATTTGTAATTATAATTGCTCCATTTTGAATTCTTTCCAAAGCTGCTGCCAATCTGGGTTCTTCTAACTGCTGGTAAAAAACTTCATCATACGCTTGGCGCAAAAGTAAATTATGTTTATCGTAATCGCTAAAAACATTAAAAAACAAACCAGCCGATGACTGCAAATGTTTATTCGCTACATACTTACCCGGATAACCTTGAAAAACCAAACCAGAAATGCAGGCAATATCACGAAATTTTCGTCTTGCCATTTCGGTTGAATTGATACTCAGTGTAATATCTTCAGTTAAGTTTTTTGGCGAGAAAACCTCATACGCAATAGATTCATCCATCGGGATTTCAATATCGCTCAAAAGTTCAAAACCGTAATCATTCATTGCAATAGAAAAACTAATTGGTAATAATTTGCTCAAGCGATAAGCCACTAAAGCAGCTAAAACTTCATGTACTAATCTTCCCTCAAACGGATAAGCAAAAAGATGAAAACCCTCTTTGTTATTAATCAACTCAATGAGTAATTCATCATTTCTTGGTACATGAGAACGCTTTTCTTGTAATAAGAATAGTGGATAAACCACATCCAATTCTTCATCCTGATGAGTTTTATCTAAAGCTTCGTTATATTTTTTTCTCAACACAGAACCTAAATTTGATGATAATGGTAATCTTCCTCCATTCCAACTTGGCGAAATGGCATTTTTCTGCTTGCTGTTTCGCACAATAACAGTCATGTCTTTTACATGCACAAATTCCAAAACCCGACCAGCCAAACGGAAATTATCGCCTGTTTTTAATCGGGTTACAAAATATTCTTCAACCATACCAATATAACCTCCTGAAAGAAATTTAACTTTCAGCATGGCATCACTCACAATGGTGCCTATATGCAAACGATGGCGCATAGCGAGCTGGCGGCTTTTTACTTTCCAAAGTCCATCTTCATCTCTGGTTACCTTTTTAAACTCAGTATAAGCACTTAAGCTATCGCCACCCGACGTTATAAATTGCATTACCCAAGTCCATTCTTCGGGTAAAATGAGTTTAAATGCATGGGTATTTTTAATCTCTTCGTAAATAATTTTATCATCAAAACCATCGCCAATGGCAAGTGTTACTAGATATTGCACCAACGTATCGAAAACCATAATAAATGGCTCTCTGCTTTCAATATTATTCGTTTTAGCAGCTTCTTTAATTGCAGCAGCTTCAACTAATTCTAAGGCATGAGTAGGTAGGAAGTAGATTTTAGAAACCTCATGTGGCGAGTGTCCTGATCGACCCGCACGTTGCAAAAACCGGGCAACACCTTTTGGTGAACCCACTTGCACAACAGTATCAACGGGTTTAAAATCGACACCCAAATCTAAAGAAGAAGTCGCAATAACAGCTTTTAATTGTCCAGTATGCAAAGCATCTTCAATCCAGTTTCGTAATTCAAAATCTATCGAACCGTGATGGATGGCAATTCTTCCTGCTAATTCCGGCTCCAAATTCAACAAATGCTGGTACCACATTTCTGATTGGCCACGGGTATTGATGAAAATTAATGTGGTTTTACTTTTCTCAATAATCGGTAAAAGTTTATAAGCCAATTTTAATCCCAAATGACCAGCCCAAGGCAAGGTTTCAATATCATCAGGTAAAATAGATTTAATAAGAATTTTCTTTTCTAAATCTGCTTTAACGATAATTCTTTTCGCTGTTTCATCGGGTTCTAAAACATCTAAAGCCTCATCGATATTACCAATGGTTGCCGAAATGCCCCAAACTCTTAAGAATTGGTTTTTCTCTAGTTTTTGTAAACCTTTAATTCTCGATACAGCAAGTTCAACTAAAACGCCACGTTTACTGCCCAAAAGTTCGTGCCATTCATCGGCTACGATACATTTTAAGTTTTTAAACAAAGTTGATGACCCTTTTTGAGCCAAAAGTAAGTGTAGGCTTTCGGGCGTAATCAATAAAATTTCGGGCATCGATTTCTTTTGTTGCACTTTTTCTGCCTGAGAAGTATCCCCATTTCTAACACCAACATGCCAATCCAATTCCAGTTCTAATAAAGTTTCTCGCATCGCTCTAGCCAAATCTTTTGCTAATGAACGCAATGGTGTAATCCAAATAAGTTGTAGGCGGTCTTTCGCTTTTTTGTTGCTTGCTTCCGATGCATTTAAAGCCTCGATTACAACCGCAAGAAATAGTGAAAACGTTTTACCGAAACCTGTAGGTGCATTAACCAAACCACTATAACCACTGAGATAATATTGCCAGGCATCTTCCTGAAATTGAAAAGGCTTGCGCTTGTTGGCTTTCAGCCACGATTTTATCTTCTTATAACCCTTGGTTTTGGTTTGGTTCATGTGTAATTTTCCTGTTCTTAAATCTATTATTTTTTTGAAAAGCAGTTGCAGTAATTCTTCGGTTAAATCAGTCCCGCCATTCGTTGCAATCTTTTATTGTAAAAGTTACCAACTCTAAATAACCATTAGCTCAGGAGAGTTAGTAACTTTAATAACAATAAAAGATTGCAACGAATGGCGGGTTTAGGATAGTAAGGTAAACCTAAGTAAAATAAACCTGACAGGAGCGAGCACGAATCCCGATTTAAGCATCTGCCTTTATTTTTTTATAGGTATGCTTGCTTGTTGCACAGGTTTTCATCGGGAGAGTAAAGCGAATGGCAGGGCTTTCGTAACCGATAAACACAGAACCTTGCTTTTCTAATCGTTAATAAAGGTTGAGGCAAGCAGTTGTCTTAAATCTTCTAAAGTATTAATTTCTGCAGCTTTTTTATCTTTCCGCCAACGCAAAATACGTGGGAAACGCAGTGCTAAACCTGCTTTATGGCGTTTACTTTCGGCAATGCCCTCAAAAGCAATTTCAAAAACCAATTCGGGTTTTACGGTTCGCACCGGACCAAATTTTTCAATCGCATTTTTAGTAACAAATGAGTTTACTTCCTTAATTTCTTTATCCGTTAAGCCTGAATAAGCTTTTGCAATCGTTACTAAATTTTCTCCATCACGAACAGCAAATGTATAATCTGTAAAAAAATTCGCTCTTCTACCACTGCCTTTTTGGGCGTAAATCATCACAGCATCAACCGTATAAGGATTTATTTTCCATTTCCACCAATCGCCACGTTTTCGACCGCTATGGTAATGAGAACTTAGTTTTTTGAGCATAATACCTTCGCTGTTTATAGAGCGAGAAGTTTGCCTTAACTCCGCAAGTTCTTCCCAGGTTTTGCAATTGATAACAGGAGAAAGAATAACAGCACTTTCCTCTAAACTGCCAATTAATTGCTGTAAAACTTTACGTCTTTCGCTCAATGGTTGTTCGCGAAAATCTTCAGTTTCAAATTCCAAAATATCATAAACGAAAAAGCCAATTGGTGCATCTTCAAGTTGTTTTTTATTTATCGTTTTGCGGTTTAAGCGTTGTTGCAAGGTGCTGAAAGATAATACTTTCTTATCTTGAACGGCTAGAATTTCTCCATCTATGACCACGCCATCAGGCAAAACATCAATTAGAAAATGTAACTCTGGAAATTGTTCAGTTACCAATTCTTCGCCACGGCTCCAGATAAAAAGTTCGCCATTGCGTTTTACAATTTGTCCACGAATGCCATCCCATTTCCATTCTGCCTGCCATTCAGAAATATCGCCCAGTTTTTCGGGTTCTTGCTCCAAAGCGTAAGCCAAACAAAAAGGATAAGGCCAGGAGTTATCGGTATTTACATGTACGCCATTGATAAGTTCGTGGAAAGTAATTTCATAAGGATTCCACTTGCCCATAATGCTATGCATAATTTGAGCGCTATCCAAACTACTCTGCTTAGCCAAAGCATTTACCAACATTTTATTGGAAACACCAATTCTAAAATTCCCAGAAATGAGCTTGTTGAAGATGAATCGTTCTTGAGTTTCTAAATGATTCCAGGCATTTAAAATAAAATCTTTTTTTGTTTCGTCACTTTTTCCTTCTAAATCATGCAAATCTTCAATCCATTTATGCAGTTGAAAATCAGAAGTATTTTCGGCCGGTGGCAGGAGCAGGGCAATGGTTTCGCTTAAATCGCCAACGTTTGAATAACTTTCAGAAAATAGCCATTCTGGCGTTTGGGTAATATCAATAGCCCAATATTTAAGTAAAGCTGATTTAATTGGTCGTTTAGGTTTCTTGCCCGTAAATAAGGCAATTACCCAAACTTTATCTTTATCATCGGCATAATTAAAATAATCTACCAATGCGGCAATTTTGTCGTTGGTTTTATTGCTCTGTTCGAGCTTTTGTATCAGTCTTGCGAAACTTTTCATTCTGATTTTTGATCAATGTTTTCAGAATTTTGTTTCTCTACGTCTGCTAAATCAACCTTATTTTCTTCATCGTCTTCCTGCCCGAATTTGGTCATCACTTCCTCCGATTCTATACCGCTATCATTTAAAAAACGACTAAAAGCCGCAGTAAAACCATGTGTTACATACACTTTTTCTGCTCCTGTTGCTGTAATTGCATCCATTAATCCAGGCCAATCTGCATGGTCGCTTAACGCAAAACCAGCATCTGCACTTTGCCAGCGGCGGTGTGCCCTTACCTGCATCCAGCCCGAGCAAATGCCCGTTACGGGGTGCGATAAGTTTTTAATCCAACGGCTATCTCTCATCGCTGGTGGAACAATTACAATTCCTTTTTGTAACTCATCTTTAGTTGTTTCCGGCGTAATTCTAATGGTTTCTGGTAAATTAACACCAGCATTGATAATCACTTCGTTTAAGTTGGCAATGCTATTATGAACGTAAATAGGAACATCGCCAGCAAGGTTTTTAATTAAACGTTGCGCTTTACCTAAACTATAAGCAATTAAAACGCTGGTTTTTTGGTTTTGAATGTTATCATCTACCCAATTTTTAATTCCGTTGAAAACGATTTCTTGCTTTTGCCATTTATAAACAGGTAAACCGAATGTACTTTCTGATACAAACGAATGGCATTTAACCGGTTCAAATACATCACTAATGCCATCATCTTCTGTTTTGTAATCACCAGATATAACACAAACTTCACCTTTATATTCCAGGCGAACCTGTGCCGAACCAATAATATGTCCTGCTGGATAAAAGGAAATATTTACTCCATTTCGAACAATACTTTCGCCATAAGCTAGTGTTTCTACATTTAAATCTTCGCTAATGCGACGTTTAATTATGGGTTTAGTAAGCGTGTGACACAAATAATACTTATTACCAAAGCGTACATGGTCGCTATGGCCATGCGTTGTTACAGCATAATCTACAGGCCACCAGGGGTCTACATAAAAATCGCCTTGCTTGCAATAAATACCTCTTTTGGTAAATTCGATTAATGCCATATCTACTAAACAATAAACAGTAACATTAGTTTTGTATTAATATCTGCTAATTAGCAGATAAATTAAAATATCTGGTAAATAGCAGATAAACTGAAATATCTGGTAAATAGCAGATATTTTATTATGAAGTTTGATTAATTAATTCGATATTGTATTATGATTTGTATTATAACAGGCGATATTATAGGCTCTAGAAAGATTAAAGACAGCTGGTTATTAAGCTTAAAAAAGGCTTTAAAAGTAATTTCGGGGCAGAATGATAAGTGGGAAATTTTTCGAGGCGATAGTTTTCAAATAGAAGTTGAACCAGAAAATGCCATTAGAACTGCGGCCTATTTAAAGGCCTGTATAAGAATAAATAAACCTGCAGACGTAAGAATGGGCATTGGTATGGGGCAGGTAAAAATAAAACGCAAAAAGCTTTCTGAATCCAGCGGAGATGCTTTTATTAATTCTGGAGCTGCTTTTGATGGCTTAAAACAAGCTAAAGTTAATCTAGCCATTAAAACTGATTATCCGGAATTTGATGAAGAAATAAATGTTTTAATTAAATTGAGCTTAATTGCAATGAACAGTTGGGGAGTAGTAGCAGCTGAAATGGTAAAACTCGCTTTAGAAAATGAAAATGTATTACAAAGTGAATTAGCTTTGCTTTCTGGCAGAACACAGCCATTAGTAAGTGCTGCTTTAAAACGGGCCAATTACTCAGAGATTATGGAAGTAGATAGACTGTATCGTAAAAAATTGAATCAAATTCTTTCTAAATAATGGATATCTATTTAATCAAACTCATTCTTGCTCATTTAATTGGAGATTTCTTTTTGCAACCAAATTCTTGGGTAAAAGATAAAGAGCGAAAGAAACTTAAATCGGGTAAATTGTATATGCATATTGCAGTACACGTTGCATTAATATTCCTGGTATTTTTAAGTTTTGGTGTTTGGAAAATAGCTTTATCAATAGGGGTATTACATTTTATTATTGATGCTGGAAAATCATTATTTCAAACCAAAAAGAATGCTCGTTTATTATTTTTTATCGACCAGATATTTCACGTTTCTTCAATTGTTTTAGTTTGGCATTTTTTTTATAAAGGTTATTTAGATATCAGCTTTGTAAACGATATTAAAACCTGGGTTTTAATTGCTGGCATACTGTTTTTAACGATGCCTACATCTATTATTATGAAAGTAATTATTGCGAAATGGTTGCCTGAAAGTGATGATGACAGTCCAAAATCGTTGCAAAATGCCGGAAAGTACATTGGAATTTTAGAAAGGACTTTAATTTTTGTTTTTATTATTACCAATCATTTTGAAGCTGTAGGTTTTTTATTGGCTGCAAAATCTATTTTTCGCTTTGGCGATTTAAAAGAGGCACACGATTTAAAACTAACTGAATACGTTCTGATTGGAACTTTGTTGAGTTTTGGGATTGCTATTGTTGTTGCGTTGGGAGTGGTTGGGTGGGTAAGTTAATAGGTTTTATTTGTCCTGGCCCGACGGGCTTTTTCAGAGTAACAGAAATAAAGGAGAGTCTAAGCAATATGCTAAGCTAACTTTAATGGAAGTACAATTTTTGCCTTTCAAACCCGATTGCAATGGTAATACTTTTTGTTGCATAAACTTAAATTTTTATGCTGCCATCTACAAAAAGATTTAAATAAAAAGCGGGGCTATCGAAACCGATTCCCCGCTGAAACTGCTTTACAAAATATACCTTATCTTGCTCCCGGAGGGCAATTCTCTTTTAAAAATTTTGTATAGGTAAGCGATAAATGCTCGCTAGTTCCTTCGCCTTCAGAGATACTGTGGGTGCGATTTGGATAGCTCATTAGTTGGAAAACCTTTTTGTTTTTGATTAATTCGTTAATCAGCATTTCGGCATTTTGATAGTGAACATTATCATCGCCAGTACCGTGAATGTACAATAAATTGCCTTTTAAGTTTTTAGCATAGGTAACTGGAGAGCCTTTTACATACGCTTCTTTACTTGGGAAAGGAGTTCCCATATAGCGCTCTTGATAAACATTATCGTAGGTTAACTGGTTACCAACCGCTGCAATAGCTATACCTGTTTTGTAAATTTCGGGGTATTGGAACATTAAATTAAGCGTAGATGAGCCACCGCCACTCCAGCCCCAAACTGCAACTCGGTCTTTATCCATAAATGAATTTGTTGCCAATAATTTTTTAGCAGCCATAGCTTGGTCACGGATGTTAATTACGCCAATGTTTTTATAAATGCTTTTGCGCCAGGCAGCACCTTTAGGAACTGGTGCACCACGATTATCCATTGATATATAGATGTATTCATCTTTCGCCATATCGCCTGCGTATAACCTATTTCTACCTGCACCATAGGTATCTGCTGCTGTTTGCGAAGCTGGTTCACCATAAACATAAAATACTACGGGGTATTTTTTATTAGGATTGAAATTATCTGGTTTTTTCATCCAGCCATCCAATTCAATACCATCTTCGGTGGTTACTTTAAAGAATTCTACTTTATTTTTCGGTGATTCTTGTTTGGATAACTGCGTGGTTATACTACCATCCATAGTGAAAGGATTTCCAGTAGTGAAATTCATCCATTCGGTGATGGGTCTTACTACTGAACTATTATAAGTGTGACGGGCAAAGGCTGCATTAGGTGAAATATCATAGCTATGAGTTCCTGATAAAATTGATGGTGTAACCATTTCTAATTTACCTTTTCCATCTAACTTTGTTTTATACAGATATTTTTGGGTAGCGTTAGTTGGCGATGCCATAAAGTAAACGTAATTGTTTTTTTCATCAATTAAGTTTACACTAATTACATCATAGTTTCCTTTTGTAATCAAGGTTTGTTTTTTGCCATCTCGGCTGATTCTGTAAAAATGATCCCACCCATCTTTATCAGATATAATTGTAAATTCTTTATTATCGTTTAACCAGGTCCAATCGTTTTGTGGGTCAATCCAGGCTTTATCTTTCTCAGTATAAACCGCTTTAGCTGTACCAGATATAGCATCACAAATGAATACTATACTTTCATTTTGCTCGCGATTTAATTGTTGCAAAATGATTTCGTTGCTGTTTGGAACCCATTGCATACGAGGGATATAGTGTTGAATGTTATCACCAGGCACATTTAACCAATTGGTTTTTGCAGTTTCTATATCAACCACGCCGACTTTACAAGCTGAAGGGTTTTCGCCAACTTTAGGGTACTCAACCGGAATGGTATAAGGATAAATGGAATCGGTATTATTAATCATCAAAAAGTTTTTGATTTTGGTGGCATCAATTTGCCAGTAAGCAATGTTTTTGCTATCTGGGCTCCATCTAAAACCATCGCGACAATTAAATTCTTCTTCGTAAACCCAATCGAAAGTTCCATTAATCATTCGGTCTGTTCCATCAGTTGTTAAGGCTTTAGAATCTGTTCCGTCATTGTTTTCTACATATAAATTGTGTTTGCTTACGTAGGCTACTTTGTTTCCATCAGGAGATATTTTAGCAAACATTAAAGATGATGCTGTTTTATCTTTTCCAATTTGAGCGATTTTATTTGTTGTTAAATCTACCAACCAATAATCGCCCCGTGTATCGTAACGCCAAACTTTTTTACTGTTTGTGTAGATTAATGCTTTTTTACCATCGGCAGAAAATTCAAAACTTCTCACAGCTATAGCATCAGATTTTCCTGATGGGGTTAATAAAGCTCTGGAAATAATGGTTTTTTTATCGCTTTTTGGTAATGTAACGGAAATGATTTCACCACCTGCAATTTGGTAGTAAGAATTTCCATCTTTTGCCCAGTTTATACCTTGAGCCTGTACACAAAACACTGCAAATAAAGCTATGCAAGTGATAGATAGTTTAAATAATAAGTTTTTAATCATAAAAAATAAGTTATAAAAAAAGCCTTTTAACTTTTCGGCTAATTTAAATAAAAGCCGACAGTTAAAAAGCCTTGTAATTGATTGATTGTAGCTAATTATTCGCCACCACCTTGTTGTTGTAATGCTTTCATTTCAGCATAAGTAATTTCGTCGTATCCGGTTGGAATTTTAGTTACAGAAAGTTCTCCAACTTTGCCTTCAGTTAATGATTTTAAGGTAATTGTAGCCATCGAAGTATCAACCATAACAATAAAACCTTTAACCTCTTTAAAATCGGCAGTTGCAATGTTAGTTGGTGCATCTACATCTGTAGTTGCCCAAAGTTCGCCTGTACCACCTTTATCATCTTTAAAAGTATATTTCTCTGCATTATAACCAGCAATAGTTTTCTTTTCGCCAGTTGCTTTAAAATCTGAATACTTTGGTTTTGCAGCATTCGATTCATCCATATCTGCTTTTGTCATTTTTGATGCTAACTGTTTTTGAGCAACAGGAATATCAACCAAAAGCAAACCAGTTTGAGTTTTACTATCTAAAAAAACGCCAACAGAAGCTGGTCCCATATCTAATTCTAGTTTAGATATATCACCATTGAATTTAACTTTTTGTTCTTCTGGGGCGCCTGGAGCACTAATTTTGTACTTTATTCCATAAACTATTGTACCTTCGGTAACTTTTTTTTGTGCATGAGCAATAATTGCCGTGCTTACCAGAATTAAAGCGACTACGCTTGTTTTGATTGATTTTAACATGTTTTTATTTCAGTTTAGTATTTTACCAGTTAATTTTTTCTTTATTTAAAAATGAGGCTATACCTCTTTTAAAATCTGCGCTCTCCCTAACACGGGCATTAATTTGAACTGCAGTTTCTAACATTTTCTCTAATAGTGGATTTGTAGTTTGGCTAATTAATTGTTTTGTAATCATTAATGAATTGCCCGAACTTTCTTTACACAAACTTAATGCAAATTCTTTAACCTTTAGATTAATTTCTGACGAATTTGTTACAAAATTTATCAATTTATACAGTAATGCTTGTTCTGCAGTGCAAGTTTTTCCAGTGAGTAGAATCTCTTTAGCTACAGTTTCATTAACCTTTTGCATTAAAAAGCAGGAAACAATTGCAGGTACAAAACCAATTTTTACTTCAGTATAACCAAAATTACTTTCTGGTGTAGCGAAAACAATATCGCAAATGGTTGCTAAGCCACAACCACCAGCAATTGCGTGACCTTCAACCTGTGCAATTACAATTTTTGGTAGATAATAAATTGTTGTAAATAACCTTTTTAAATTATTAGAATCGGTAACGTTTTCTTCGAAAGTATTATTCTGTAATTGCTGAAGATATTCTAAATCTGCACCCGCACTAAATGTGCCACCATTGGCTTTTAAAACCACAACTTTTACTAAATCATCTTCTTCTGCCTGAATAAAAGCATCAGTTAAGTCTTTAATCAAATCTGGATTTAGAGCATTTCGTTTATCAGGGCGATTAATGGTTATAGTGGCAATTCTATCTTCCACACCATATAAAACCAGGTTATCCATATTATTTAGTTAGCTGAACCAAATATGCAGGATTTTTCTTTAAAATATGAGGCGTTGCCTTTATATTTTCTGCAAAAGTTTTAAATGCTTCGATTTTGTAATCCCTATTTGTAGCATCAATAATAATATTTTTATATTTAATTTCTTTTGGAAGTTTTTCTAATTTAAATTTTATATTCCCTGTAATCCAGATGCTTGAAAAGCTACCTTGAGTTTGTAAATTCTTATAATTCAATGATTCATCCAATAGCAACATCCTATAATCATCGAAAATGATTTGTTTATCTTTAAGAATAAAGTTTTTCAGAGTTGTATCTCTCTTTAAACTGATAAAATTGATTTCATTAATTTGAGATTGCTCCAAAGAAGGTTTAATAAAGAACTGAAAATTCTTGTCATCTTCATGCAAATCGGTTATTAGAATTGCTTTTCTACCTTGGATAAAGGCCCCTGCATAGTTTTTTCTTAAAGTGAAAAAAATAATTTTCTTTTGGTTTATGGCTTTGTAATCATCATAAGCTATCATTGACTGATAGAAGATGAATATTAAAAGTGATATTAGGATTAGCAGCTTATTGTATTTGGCTAATGCATAAACAAAAAATCCGAGCGCTAAACTTAGTAGAATTAGCTCGGGCAAATTTATCCAAACCGATGATAAAGTAGAGTAGGGCAAATCGGCAATCCATTTTAAAATTTGGTTTGTTGATACAATTACCCACTCAAAAACTGGTGATAATTTATCTACAAAAGGAATAAGAATAGCTATTCCTAAAATCATGATAATGATTAATGGGATTGAAATAAACAGATTACCAAGTAAAAAATAAACAGGAAATTGATGAAAATAATAAATACAAAGCGGAAAAGTAACAAGTTGTGCCGATAAAGAAAGTGCAATTAATTCCCACACTTTATTGATCCATTTATTTTTAACATAAAGCCACTTATAAATTTTAGGTTGAAGATAAATTAATCCGAAAACTGAAATATAGGAGAGTTGAAAACCGACATCCCAAATGAGAAATGGATTGTAAATTAATTGACAAAAAGCAGCAAAAGCAAGGGTATTGTATCCATTTTTATTTTTAGCGAATGTTTTAGCTGCGATAAAAATAGTAATCATAATAGCCGAGCGAACAACCGACGGCGATAAACCTGTAATTAAAGCGTAAATCCACAGGGTCAACGCACTTAAATTTGGTTAAACACTTGCAATAGATACTGATTGTCCCATCCAGCCTTGAGTCTTTTAGTTACTAGAGAGCCCTTGGATGGATCTTTT
>NZ_JBHSBY010000020.1:0-10311 GCF_042650905.1 Pedobacter jamesrossensis
AGCAGGAAGTCAGCTCATCGAGTGATAGCAAGTATTTCAGTTTATCTGGAAGATTGCCTGAAACTGAAGGTTAACAAGGAGAAGAGTAAGGTGAGCAGGCCAAGCCAGAGCAGTCTGCTTGGATTTTCATTCTATGGCAGCAAAGCGGGATGGAAGATGCGTATTGCAGCGAAATCTATAAGTGCCATCAAGGAGAAAATAAGGGAGCATACCAGGCGTAACCGACCGGTTCCATTAAATGAAAGAACAACAAAGCTTAAGGAGATTATTCACGGATGGGTAAACTATTTCTCTATTGCGGAAGCAAAGAGTCAAATGGTTAAACTGGACGAGATGTTGAGAACCAGACTGCGGATTGTTCTATGGAAACAATGGAAAAGTATAACTGGTAGAGCGAGGAACCTAATGAAGATGGGTGTGGTAAAATTGAGGGCTTATCAGTTGGCAAACACCCGCAAGGGTTATTGCAGAACTGCAAACAGCCCCACATTGCTTACAACCCTTGACAAAAAGTTCTTTATAGGTCTTGGACTAGATGGATTTGGTAATTATTACTATTGGAAAACGACACACCAAACGAAGTTATTCTAACAAACCGCTGTATACCGAACGGTACGTACAGTGGTGTGAGAGGACAGATAGGGAAATAATCCCTATCTTCCTACTCGATCGCTCAAAACTGCGCTTTGTTAACAAACAACTGCAAACTGATTATGGTTTATCCCACCATACTCTTGCATTTAAATCATCGGTACCCCCATAAGGGAACGAAGCAACAGCAGCAGTATAATTTGCCGTATTGTTAGAGCGCTCCTGAGTTGGGTAACCTTCTCTTCTTGGAATTAAAATTCCGTTATTATTAGGAGCAGGTGCTAAGAAATTAGGGAACCCTGTTCTTCTCCATTCTGCCCATCCTTCATAACCATGTAGAAATAAATGTACCCAACGTTGATTACCGATTTTTCTTAAAGCAGCGGTTGCATCATAAGCAACATCGGCATTTGCCATGTATGCTGCTAAACCGCTAACATCATTATTATTCCATTGACGGATGGAATATTCGATAGCCTTATCATAATTAGCTTTGGCAGCTACATCCCCACCAGCTATCCAGCCCAATTTTGCTGCTTCTGCCATTGCAAATAAAGATTGGGCATAAGTAACTAAAGCTACTGGAGAGTTTTGTAAACGTAAATTGCTGCCTAATAAAGAAAAATTATTAATGACAACAGTTGTTGAACTTGGTAAACCATAATCTAAACCTACATAATTTCCTGCAGTATTTTTATTTGCATAAACAGCCAAACGTGGGTCGTTTAAAGGTTGCATATAATCTACAACGGGCTTACTAACTGCAAACCAATTGCGACCTAAACGTGTAAAGGAATTATACCAATAGTTTTCATTATTTTGGTCTGCCAAATGCGGATAAGTAAGGTTATCTGTATTTGCGCCCATTAAACCATTTGCAACTGCCTTATTAAATTCAGCACTGCCTTTAACGGCATCAACTTTTGATAAACGTAATGCCATCAATTGGTGAATCGTATTACCAAGTCTTTTCCACTTCGCCACATCGCCGCCGTAAACAATATCATTTTTGATATTCCCCGTTACAATTGCTGCATTAGCTTCATCGAGTAATTTAAAAAGGTTATCGTAAATAACTTGCTGAGCATCATATTTCGGAGTAAAATTCGCACTGCCTTTTAGTGCATCTGTATAAGGTAATGGTCCCCACCTATCCGTCATGTGCCAAAACAAGTAAGCTTTTAGAATTTTTGCAACTGCAATTTGGTTTGCTATCGGTCCTTCGCTTGCATCAAGTGCTGTATTGTTAATTACGTTTTCAAGGTTATTTAGTGGTCCGGTATAAGTTCCATAAAAATTGAAATTTACAGTAACATATCTCGAATTATCTGTAAAAGACGTATTAGATAAATACTGTGGGTAATGCACACCATAAGGCGAAGAGCTTAAACCCGGTAAAAAAAGCTGGGCATTTGCAATAAGCTGTGTTCCCGATGCTTTAGTTGGATTATTTGGGTCGGTATTTATTGAATCATCAAACTTAGTACACCCATTCAAAGCGACTATCGCCATTAAACAGATGCATAGAGATTTATATATATTTTTCATCTTTTTAATTTTAGAATTTCAGGTTCAGGTTAACGCCAAAAGAGCGCACGGTTTGTAATTCGCCTTTTTCTATCCAGCTAATATCAGAGCTGCCCGATGATAACTCTGAGGGGTCTACGCCTTTTGGTGCGGCTTGCCAAATCATTACCGGATTACGAGCAATTAAAGCAACTTTAATTCCTTTGAAAGGTGTTTTCTTTAAGAAATCTGCATCGAAGTTATAACCCAAACTTATTTCGCGAAGTTTAATATAAGAAGCAGAATAAATCCACTCATCATAAATTCTTGTACCTAAATTAGTTCTGTAATAAGTTCTTGCATCAACATAAGCCGTAACTTCTTGTCCCGTTGCAGCAGAAATACCATTTACTTTTACACCACCACCAGTTGCCAAAGGATCACGAACATTAAAGCCTTTATCATTAATTGCAGCAGTTTCTTCACTCTGACCAGATTTAGCGGATAACATTTTGCTCCAGCTGAAGAATTGACCACCTTTTTGGAAATCTATCATTGCTGATAAATCAAATTTCCAAATCCGGAAAGTATTTAACATACCACCTGTAAATTGAGGTAATACACTTCCGAAATCTTTAGCAGCATCAAACAATGGCATATTATCAGCACCTAATAGCACTTTTCCTGTAGCTGCATCTCTTCTATACCCAGGGCCAATTAAATTACCAAAAGATTGATTAACTGTTGAGTTTAAATAAATAGTTTGGCTGGAGTAGGTATTTAAATCAAGCTGATAAACATTTATTCCAGGATATAATTCTTTGATTGTGTTTTTGTTATGAGCAAAATTAAATTGAGTATCCCAGGTGAAGATTTTAGATTGAATTGGTCTTCCTGATAAGGAAAGCTCGATACCTTTATTTTCAATTAAGCCTGCATTAACAACTGTATTATCAAAACCACTTGCACCAGAAACTGATAAATTAATTACCTGATTATCATTACGTTGTTGATAAACGGTAAACTCGGCACCAATACGGTTGTTCAGGAATTTTAAATCGATACCAGCCTCATAAGAATTAGCAAACGAAGGTTTAAGGTTTGGATTTTTCAAATTATCTGGAACTAATAAAGTATTTATAGAGCCTGTAGTTGCCGGATAGTTGCTTCCAAAACCATAGGTAAATGCTGTTTGGTAAGCTGCAAAATCAGAACCTGCCTGTGCATAACTTGCTCTTAATTTACCATAAGACAACACTTTTGATTTTATGAGATTACTGAACAGGAAACTACCTGAAAAAGATGGATACCAATAGGAGTTATTATCTTTTGGCAGTGCCGAAGATATATCGTTACGAATCGATGCATCAATAAAATAAGTGTCTTTGTAGCCAAAAGAACCCATGGCATACATACTTCTAACTTGTTTGGTACGTAAGTAAGATGTACTTAGTGGTCTATCTACAGAAGCGGCAATGGTGTATGCATTCGGGCTTGATAAACCACCAACAGTTGCTTGTAAAGTTTGCGTATATTTTGTAGTATATAAGTTGGCTCCTGCATTAACATTGATGGAGAAGTCGCTGATATTTTTAGAAAACTGTGCTAAAAATTCGTAGTTATTATCATTGTTCTGGTATTTGCCAATAGAATAACTATCAACCAAACGACCGCCAAGTGGTTCTTTGTGAGTAATATTCTGGAAATACATATCAGAACGTACGAAACCACTTAATTTTAATTCGGGTAAAACCTGATAAGTTAAGTTAACATCTCCAAATAAACGGTCGCGGTTATCATTGTTTAATACTTCATAAGCATCAAAAAACGGGTTATTCCAGTCGCTTGGTTTATTGGTTGGAATTAAACCCGTTGTTGTATTAGGATTTACATTCCAGTTTAGAATTGTACCATCAGCATATTTATAATTCCTTAAAGTATTAATATCTAAATTACGTTGGAACCATTGTACTGCTCCGGTAAACGAGCCTTGATAGCCTTGCGTAGGTCTTTGGCCTGCATTATTCGCATAATTTGCATTAACACCAACCGTAATTTTACTGGTAATGTCAAGCGATGAACTTAAGCTTAAATTATTACGTTTTAACCAGGTATTCGGGATGGTTCCGTTGGTATAAGCATTTGTATAACTCAACCTGTAGTTAGAATTTTCGCCACCACCAGTTACCGAAATTCCATTATTGATGGTTTGACCAGTTTCAAAAAAATCTTTAATGTTATCAGGCTGTGGAACAAATGGGCTTAACTGACCAAATTCAGGATCTTGCGGGTAAAAACTATTGATTTTTCTTACCAATGTTCCATCCATTTTTGGTCCCCAGCTTTCATCATTACCATTAACATATTTCTGCCCATTAGCCAGCGTTAAAAATGTTTGATTGTTACCAACACCATAAATATTTTGCAAAGGCATAAAGTTTCCAATCTTATCCACCATAAAAGATGAATTAACAGATATATCTATTTTTTTAGGGCCTTTAACTCCTTTTTTTGTGGTGATTAAAATAACACCATACTGACCGCGAATACCATATAATGCAGATGCAGCCGGACCTTTTAGTACATTTATGCTTTCAATATCATCTGGATTAATATCCTGAGAGCTGTTACCATAATCTACACCGTTTTCGCCACCGCTAAAATTACTTTGCGCAATTGGTGTACCATCAATTACCATAAGTGGAGACCCGCCGCCAGTTAAAGAGTTAACACTTCTAATTTTGATTTTTTGAGTACCGCCCATACTTGCGCCAGACGAACCAGTAACCTGCACACCAGCAATTTTACCCGCTAAAGAACCAACAAAATTGTTTTCTTTGGTTAGTGTTAAATTATCGCCTTTTACAGATTGCGCTGCATAACCGATTGATTTTTCAGAGCGCTTAATGCCGAGCGCAGTTACCACAATTTCATCGAGGTCATTTTCCCGTGATGAAAGTTTAACATCGATTTGAGTTTTACCGCCGATAGAAACCTCGCGAGTAGCGAAGCCTAAAGAAGTAAATACAAGCGTAGTTGCATTGGCAGGAACGGATATGGAATACGTTCCGTCATTTGCGGTAGAGGCGCCACCGGCGCTTCCTTTTACCATTACGCTTACACCAGGAATTCCGACGTTAGTATCATCTGTAACTTTGCCTTTTATAGTCGTTTGAGCAAAAGAAACAAAATGGCACGTCAAAATCCCTAACAGAATTAGTAAAGATTTGCTGTTCATAATGAAAGATTTAGGTTAGTAATTTGTTTAAGTTGCCTTAAAATACAAATTTTAGCCTAATCACCGTTCATTAAAAGCGATGCTGGGTTAATTCAAAAGACTTTAAATCAGATAAAATACTGCACAAGGCTGCACAAACCCGCAGAAACACTAAAACTACCAAGAAGCAACATTTTTATTACAAGCTGATTATGATACCTGTGGAGGGATTGAAATTCTATTAATAATTTCGTCTATAGCATCTTGATCGATAGCCACATTTTTTGAAGCAACCCATTTAGCAGACTTGTCATCCAGCCAAACACAAAAAGAATGATAGCCGTCTAATACAACGGCATAAGTTTCATGGAAATCATCATGAATGCGCATGCAAAATCCTTTAAAAATCTTGCCTCTAACGATAAACTGCAGGGTGGAATAATTTTCTAACATGGCTCATATATTTTTGGTTAAATTACAACAAATTAAAAATGAGAATGTTTTGTTAATTTAAAGGAATTAATAACTTTTCGTCCTATCATTTAAAAAGGCTTAACCTATGTTTAACATATTAGAGTAGCCTTTAGCAATTAAACGTTTTTTTGAAGGTAAAAATATCTCACACTGAAGATTTAATATAGTCCTTCCTTTTTTAACAATTGAAGTTTCCGCAACAATTTCATCGCCCTCTTCGGCTGGTGCAAAATAATCTATATAATTATTTACTGTGGTATATTTTTCGTTTAAACCCATTGTAAAAACGGTTGCTCCAATTAAATCATCAATAATACCCGCTGTAACGCCACCATGCAAAATCCGATAGGGATTAGTCATTTCATTTCTAATTGTGTACTTACAAACCAGAATGCCACTTTCAGCCTTAATTAAAACCGGAGCAAGCCAATTCATAAAATTAGATGGCGAGTTTGAAATCACATTTCCTATCGATTGCCTTAAAAAGTTTAGTCGTTGTTCGCTTAAAGATTCTTCCATAAGATAAAGATAATAAAAATGGAAGACGGAAGAGGGAAATGGAACAGTCGTCAGGGTAAACGCATTTAAATTCTTAAACTTTAAGCCCTGAAATTATCCTTAAATACTGCTTTGTCTTGGCCAGACAGGCTTTTTTCTTTTGACACCAAAAGAAACAAAAGTGTCGGCTTAAAATTTTTCTATTGAAGTTTCTGCTTTGGCTTGGAAACTGCAACCCGAAAAATTTGTTAGGCCGATTTAAGTAGAACGTAGAAACAATGCTAGGGCGTGATTAGGAGCTTAATGCAAATTTCACAATAAATTTAAATGCGTTGACCCTGGAACAAGCATGAGAGATGTAAGAGGGAAAATGAAGACGGAAGATATTTTAAATTACTGTTCCTGATTTTTTCAACCACAAACCATCTCCTATTCATCATCTTACATCTCACATCATCCATCATAAATTCCTTTAAAAAGGTGCTATTATTTTAAAACTTAAATTTCTGCCCATATTATAAATACCCATTCTACCATTTGGCGATGAATTATAATATTCGAAATATTTAAGTCTATTCAAGTTAGATTGATAAGCAGTGTTAAAAACATTATCGCATTGAATAAAAACATCTAAAATAGCTTTGCCAGCTTTTGATTTAAGGGTTGAGCCTAAGCCTGCATTAAACAATGCATAACCAGCCGTAAAACTTTCCGTATCATCTAAAGCATAAAATTTATTCTGGTCTGCAAAAATTGCCGCATCAAATTTAATATATGGCTTATCAAAAGTTCCCTTTGTATTTTGAGCTGTTAATTTAATTTCCGAACGAATTTGCAAAGGTGGGATAAATGGCAAATACTTAGCCGCTCTTCCATGTTGATTGACCAACTCTTCATTCTTATTTAAGCCAACTACATAAGCCAAACTATTATTAAAGGTTAACCATTTTAATTGCGAAGGATGTAAATTAACACTGAATTCGGCACCGTACAAACGTGCTTTCGATTGTTGATATTGATAAGTTAAGTTTCCTGGAACGATAACTACAGGATTTCCATTTGCATCGGTTAACCGCGATTGATAGATATAGTTTTGAATATTGTTATTAAAAAACTCCATACTAATATCAGCATCTTTTAAATAAGCAATAATGCCAATATCCTCCTGGAGGTTAAATTCAGGCTTAAAAGTTCTGTTACCCAAATACACGATGTGTGCACCCGGGTCTAAGCCGTTTGAGCCTATTTCTGTAATATTTGGTGCCCGATACCCTCTAGCCAAATTTGCTTTAATTAATAGTTTTTCAGAAATATTATACGTAAATCCAACACTACCAGATAAGCCGTAATAGTTTTTATTAAACGATGGGAACTGCAGATTTGCTCCCGGCGAATTTACATCAACCTGCTCTCCAAAACCTGTTTGTTGGTTTGTTCCCACATAAAAATTATTCCAGTTTATATTTCTTCTGTCTACACGGATACCGCCAGAAATATCAATCTTACCTAAAGATTTTTTCGCAAAATAAAACGCACCAACATCAAATAAGTCGTAATCTGGTATCGGAAAATCTGTAGCAGCTTTACTTCTATTTCCTTGCAACATCCCATTTACGCCAAAAGTGCTTTCAATACCGGCAAAATCTGGCAGGTTATATTTTAAATCGTAATTTAAAGTGTTTAAAACCACATACAAACCTGCCTGATCAGGAAGAGTTGGATGATTATATTCTCGCCTTACACTTTGCTGAGCACCAATTAAAATGTTTAAATCGCTGTTTCCAAGCTTGAACTGACTGGTATTATAAAATCTGTAATGTTGAATATGCTGATGTAAAGGATTTATCACATAGCTTTTTAACTCATTTTCTGGAACAATTGGTCTGTTTTTAATATCATCGCCATCATCAAGTATCTGTCTGGTAAAACGTCTGCTTAACGAGTCTCGGCTTCCATCCGGAATTTCCATTAAATTATCGTAATAAGTTATGGCAGTTTTAGAAAAACCCCATTTTTTATCTACCCGGGCACTTGCCGATAAATTGTATTCTCTAAAACCAGTACCATAAACATACCCATCTACCCGATTATTATAACTGTGTGCAGTTTTGCCAGTTGCCCTGAAAGTATATTTCCAATCGTTTTTAATATACGCCAAACCTAAAGAAGAAGCTGCCAGTCCATTATTGCTTTGATAATTTAAGCTCACATCTCCTTTCAGTTTTCCGTCTTCAAAGTTTGGGTTGTAGGGAATCATATTAATTACACCAGCCAATGCATCAGAGCCGTAAGTTAAACTTGCAGGGCCTTTAACTACCTCGGCACGAATGATTCCGTATTCATCAACCTCTATTCCATGTTCATCTCCCCACTGTTGCCCTTCCTGCCTCAAACCATCGTACAAAGTTAAAACGCGGTTATAACCTAGACCCCTAATAAATGGTTTAGAAACGTTTGGACCTGTTGTTACTGCCGAAACCCCCGGAATACCTTTAACAATCGCTTCGATTAGATTGGTATTTACATTTTGATCCATCGCCTTTTTAGATAATACAGCAATTGGCACCGGGCTTTTCCGTAATTCAGTAGCCCGATTTACGCCCGTAATCACCACATCGTTCAGGCTCGATTCACTTAGCATCATTTCTACATTCAGAATTTGCTCGTTTTTATCAACAGCTATCTTTTGCTTTTTTGATTGATAACCAATTGCGCTAAAAACAATTTCATAACTACCCAAAGGAATTGGTTCGAAAGCATAATAGCCCGATTGATTTGTCTTCACCGATTTATTTAAACCTAAAATCTTAATCGTTATATTTTCTTTAGCATCTGAAGATGATGTTACCCTACCCTTCAAAACGCCAACCTGCGCCTCAGCATAGCTTGAAAAAAGGATAACTAAAGCAATAATTAAAAAACATTTGGGGCGAATCATACTCATCTAAACTTATGTTTAGACAAATCTAAATTTAATTTTAAACTTATCAAATAAATTAGAATTTATATTATTTACGCTTCTGTTTTTACGCGAAAAGATATAATGACACAAAAAAGGATATCAAATCGATTTTTATGCATTTTAATTGACAGAAAAGTGGTCTGGTAATTAATTAGTATTGAATTACTTATAGATGATGATGAGTTTTTATCTTAAAATAGGTTCAAATAATTAAAAATTATTTCTCCTTATTGAATAGAACTTCTATATTTGCACACATTAAAAAATGAGCCTCGGTAGCTCAGCTGGATAGAGCGTCGGTTTTCTAAACCGAGGGTCAGGGGTTCGAGTCCCTTCCGGGGTACAGGCAAAGGCTTCTAGTTAACACTAGAGGCCTTTTTGCTTTTTATGATTAATCAATAATACTTCTCTTCAGCAGAACAATATTTTCGTACAAAATCGTCCATTGGAATTACATATTAAAATATGTACTTGTATGTCGTTGTGTAGTCTTTTTAAGCTTAGCGATAATGCTTTGAAGCTTTGTGAAGTCGAGGATTTTCAGCAAAAAAGTTGAATTGAAGAACGAATGTTGAACATTGCACTTCAGCCCGCCTAATGCAAAGCACCCTTTTTAGCGGTTCGTTGTTTACTCTCGTGTCGGCTCATAATAAAATACAGTTGAGCCAGATTTTAATATTTTTGTCTTTATGAGTTTCAATATAATCCTGTCCTTGATTTGGTCAAATAGTTTTAGTCCTTTCCCTTCGATAATTGGGTGAACACAAATTTGAAATTCGTCAATAAGATTACTGTTTAAAAGTTGAATAATCAAACTTCGACTTCCAACCGAAATGTCCTTTCCTGATTGTTGTTTAAGTTCTAATACTTTTTCGTTAAGCGGTCTGTCTGAAAGTTCTGCACTGTCCCAGTTTGTTTCTTTTAGTGTTTTAGAGAAAACAAGTTTTGGAATTTTGTCTATTTAGTCGAGCCTTAAAAAGCCCATTTTAGATTAAATATTTTTTGAATTTGAATTTTTGAACTATTTATCACCGCAAGCAATTTATTGGTCATCAATATTAGG
>NZ_JBHSBY010000021.1:0-30303 GCF_042650905.1 Pedobacter jamesrossensis
TTTTAACAGCAACAGGCGAAACTAATGCAATTTTCACCTGGTACGATGCTTCGGGTACTGTTATCGACGGAAGTATTCCGCCATCAACTTCTAATGTTGGCAGCATTACTTATTATGTTACGCAGAAAATAGGTGTTGATGGTTGCGAGAGTGAAAAATCGCCTCTGGAGGTTATTATTAATTCTGTTCCACTTGCGCCAACAGCTTCACCTGTAACTTATTGCCAAAACGAAGTTGCTGATGTATTAACAGCGAGCGGTTCAAACCTAATCTGGTATGATTCGAACGGCATACTGACAAGTGCACCAACACCATCAACCACAACCCCAGGGGTAAAGGAATATTATGTTAGCCAGAAAAATACTGAAGGATGCGAGGGTCCGAGAACTACTATCACGGTTACTGTAAAACCAACGCCACTTGCTCCAACAGCTCCATCTGTAAGCTATTGCCAGAACGCAGTTGCATCGGAATTAACAGCGAGCGGTTCAAACTTAATCTGGTATGATTCGAACGGCATACTGACAAATGCACCAACACCATCAACCGCAAATGTAGGTGTAACGGAATATTATGTTAGCCAGAAAAATACCGAAGGTTGCGAGAGTCCTAGAACGACTATCACCGTTACGGTAAAACCAACGCCACTTGCTCCAACAGCTTCACCTGTAACTTATTGCCAAAACGAAGTTGCATCGGCACTAACAGCGAGCGGTTCAAACCTAATCTGGTATGATTCGAACGGCATACTGACAAGTGCACCAACACCATCAACCACAACCCCAGGGGTAAAGGAATATTATGTTAGCCAGAAAAATACTGAAGGATGCGAGGGTCCGAGAACGACTATCACGGTTACGGTAAAACCTCTTCCATCGAAACCGATTATTACCACTTCTGGCCCGATTAGTTTTTGTGTAGGAGGTTCAGTTGTTTTAAAATCTAGCTACGCAAGTAATTATCAATGGTACAAAGATAATTCAATCCTTACAGGCGAAACTAAGCAAGCTCTTGTTGTAGCGGCTAGTGGAAAATATACAGTTGTATTATTAAATGAGAATGGTTGTAATAGTGTTGCTTCAGAAGTTACAAATGTAACCGTAGAGCCTCTTCCAGCGAAACCAATTATAACGGCAGAAACGCCATTGGAAGTTTGCGAAGGTAAGACAGTTAGGCTTACTTCATCGGCTGCAACAGGTAACCTTTGGTATCGCAATGGAATCTTAATTCCGGAAGCTAACGGAAAAACTTACAATGCAAATTTGCCAGGAGACTATACGGTTCTCGTTTCTTCGAATGGAGGGTGCTTAAGTCCGATTTCAGAACCAATAAAAGTAATCATCAATTCTCTTACTTCAACTCCGATAATATCTACTCAAAGTGCACTGGTAATCTGTAGCGGAAGTAGCGCCCTTTTAACCTCTTCTGCAAGTTCTGGTAATCAATGGTATAAAAATGGGGTGGCTATCTCTGGTGCAACAAGCCAAAATTATTCGGCAAAATCAACAGGCATTTATAGCGTTAAAACTAAAAATACATCAGGCTGTGAAAGTTTAATATCTAATAATATATCTATTGCAGTTGAAGCTTTCGAACTTTCTTTAAATGCAAGTACAACTATGGCAGAATTTGGTTCGAAGATTGAACTCAAAACCAGTTCAAACTTAAAATACCAAGTGCTGAATTGGTCACCTGCAAACCTTTTTAGCGACGCAGGTGCTTTAAATCAAAACTTCGAATTTAGGAAAGAGGTATTGGTAACCGTTAATGCAATTTCAGAAAATGGGTGCCCAGCCTCGGCGACGATAAAAATTACCCTTGATAAAAAAAGAGATCTATATATTCCAAATACTTTTACCCCGAATGGTGATGGAAAAAATGATGTTGTGAAGGTTCTTGGGACTGGCATAGAAACCACCGATTGGTCGATTTACTCGCAGTGGGGAGAGTTAATATACAAATCAAAAGAACGCGATGCCTCTTGGGATGGAAGTTATAGAGGTGTTATGCAGCCTGTGGGCGTGTATGTGTATAAATGTGTAGTCCGATTTACCGATGGAGAAGAAATTATCAAACACGGATCAATAAATTTGTTAAGGTAGTATGATGAAGTGGGTGTTTGCTCTGTTTTTTTTATTGATTTTTGATGTTGATGTAAGTGCTCAGGTCGATCCTCATTTTTCTCAGTATTATGCATATGCGCTATGGATGAATCCAGCATTAGCTGGTGCAACCCAGATGGATTACCGTGCAACACTAATTCATCGGAACCAGAATTTTGGAAATGTAAATACATTCAGCACATCTGGCTTATCGGCCGAAATGACCACTAATCAGAACATTAATATTGGACTGAATGTGCTCAGTCAAACAGCTACAAGCGGAGGATATGGCTATTTGAACGGTGCCTTATCATTAGCCTATACGGGAGTTAAATTGGGTTACAATGAGGATTATAACATTACATTTGGAATGACAGTTGGATTTTTAAACAGAAGATTTGACCCCAGTAGGTTTCAGCTAGGTGACCAATATGAACCTGGCGTTGGTTTTACCCCTTTATTGCCAAGTGCTGATAATTTTAATAATGCTGCTTCAACTGTTTTAGATGCTGGTGCAGGAATTGCATTTTTTGATACCAATCCTTTGAAGCGGGCTAATTTTTACGCGGCCTTTTCAATGAATCATCTTACGCAGCCAGAAGATCCGTTCGTAGATTCGCAAGGGAAATTACGTTTGCCAGTAAGGTACCTGGTAAATGCAGGTGTGAGTTTGAAGCTGGGAAATGATATGGTTTTAATTCCACATGTTTTGTATGCAAGGCAAGGAAATGCTCAAGAGCGTATGGCTGGTTTGTATCTAACGATTCCATATGGAGAAACTTCTGAGCTAATTGCAGGCGGCAATATCCGGTTTAAAGATGCCATTGTGCCTTATGCTGGTTTTACTTTCAATAATTTTACCCTTGGGATGAGTTATGATATAAACCCTGCATTACGTAGTTCCGGTACAAGTACAAATACTTTTGAAATTTCCCTTACTTTTTTCAAAAGGAAATCAGGGAATTACCGAGGAGTGAGGTGCCCTGTGTTTTAGTAGATAGATCGAATATTTTCTAAATTTGCTACTTTTTTAAACTATTGCTATTCTGTCAGTCGAGGGGCAAAATTGGAATAGAGGTTTGTTAACACCTCATAGTGAAAATATAGACAATAATAAATAAATAAAATTAGGGTTGTTGCCTTGATGATGTGGCTTTTGTGTTACTCTAACCTAAAAACCAAAACCTCGGTGAATGGTCATGCTTTTTAATTAGATTATATTTTACTTAAGACGAAGCAAACTCCCCAAGTATCAGGTCCAGGAGATTTACCTGTATGAAATTCTTCCGTTTTCAGAATTTTAAAACCTGTAAAATTCGCTAATAATTCAATTTCTGGAATGCTGAAATGACGCATGTTGTGTGTTTCAGATAAGCTGTATTCTTTGTTGTTTTTTTTATCGAAAACCTGAATATCATATATAACATCAATAATGTTCTAATTCCAGTGATTTACTGGGGTAGCATTTCTAATAACTTTTATATGCTCGTCTTCTGTAGTTTTGATTCGTTTTTCTGGTATTTGAGATAATACCGCTGGGGTGTACCATAGGTCGAAAATGAAGAGGCCGTTTTCGTTCAAATGTTTATGGATATTTTTAAATGAATTGATAAGTTCATTGTTGTAGTTAAGATAACTAACTACGTGGAACAGGGCAGATGCAACTTCAAATCTTTCTTCAATATTCAAACCTTCAATAGATGTATTGGCGAAAGAAAGATTAGCATGCTTATTCTGTTGCGCAATTTTTATCATCTCTTCACTTGGTTCTATCCCTTTTACTATAAAGCCTTTTTGGCAAAATAATAATGCATGTTTTCCTGTTCCGGAGCCAAACTCAATTAGTGTTTTTGCTTCAGGCTTATATTGTTTGATTAAATCAGCAATATAATCTGCTTCTGATGCATAATCTTTGTCTTTGTAAAGAAGATTGTAGTAGGAGCTGTAAGCATTAAAGACTTTTTCCATCAAGATTAGTTGCTATTTTAAATAATTATGCGTGAAACTTTATTTCGTATGCGTTCGATTATTTATTTATATGGTTTTGTAATAACTTAACACTAATAATTCAGTTTTGTTTTGTTGAAAGCATTGTTGTTGAATAGTTTAATGTTAATTCTTTATACGTAGGATAGATTTTAAGTTTTACTCGGGGAATCCATGAAGAAAGTATAATTAAAATAAGAAAACCTCGTAAAAAGAAAAAGGAGACCTCATCCAAGCGTCTCCTTTTTTTCTAACCAAATATAAACCTGTTATGAGCCAGGCTTTGTCTTTAATTCTCTGTCAAAACTTTCGTTTTTCTAAGAGAATGATTTATCTTTTTTATTAGTAATAAAAATCGTTCCGTTTATTACTCTACAAATATAGTAAAAAAAATGATAGTGTAAAAAATACACTAAGAAATTTTTAAGTATTTTTTTTGTCATTTTTTAATTGTTGTGCCTTTTGTAGTGGAATACATCAATTAAAATGACTCTGCTGCAAATATAAGTCGAAAATGTGTTAACTAATTGTTAAATATTATCAAAATATGATATGATATGTGCAAATCGTATCATTTTGTTGATTGTCATCTGCTTTTTATTATTTTTTAGTGTTTAAAAATCATTTTATAAGTTTTTTAGAGGCTTTCGTTAGGTCTTATAATGTTGGAATGTGAAATTATCTTCAAATTAAGGTTGATTTTATATTCGAAAAATACATTTATATATAAAAAGGCAGCATTAAATGAATAATGCTGCCTTTAGATTTATTGAAATCTGCCTTTTGAGCTAAATTTTATTATAAACTAGCGTAGTATTCTACGAATTTAGCTAGAGCAGAAGAATATCCCCACTCATTATCATACCAAGAAACAACTTTTACGAAGTTATCATTTAATGAAATACCTGCACCAGCATCAAAAATAGAAGCATGGTCATTACCGATAAAGTCTGAAGAAACAACTTCGTCTTCAGTATAAGCTAATACACCTTTTAATGGTCCGCTCTCAGAAGCTGCTTTCATAACTGCTTTGATTTGCTCGTAAGTAGCTGGTTTTTCTAAACGAACAGTTAAATCTACTACAGAAACATCGGCAACTGGTACACGGAAAGACATACCTGTTAATTTTCCTTTTAATTCTGGAAGAACCATACCTACAGCTTTAGCTGCACCGGTAGATGAAGGAATGATGTTAGAGAAACCACCACGGCCACCTCTCCAATCTTTAGCAGATGGACCATCGACAGTTTTTTGTGTTGCAGTTACTGCGTGTATTGTACTCATTAAACCTTCTACAATACCAAAGTTGTCATTTAACACTTTAGCAATTGGCGCTAAACAGTTAGTGGTACATGATGCATTAGAAACAATAGTTTGGTCTGCAGTTAATTTATCGTGGTTAACACCCATTACGTAAGTAGGGATATCTGCATCTTTAGCAGGAGCAGAGAAAACTACTTTTTTGGCACCTGCAGCGATGTGTTTTTCAGCATCCGCACGAGTTAAAAATAAACCAGTTGATTCAATTACAACTTCGACACCTACAGCATCCCATTTCAAATCAGCAGGATTACGTTCTGCAGTTACGCGAATTGTTTTTCCATTTACAACTAAATTTCCATCAACAACTTCAATTGTTCCATCAAACCTGCCGTGGGTTGTATCGTACTTTAACATGTAAGCCATGTAATCTGGCTCAATTAAATCGTTAATTGCTACAATATCTAAACCTCTTTTTAAAGCAGCTCTGAAAACCAGTCTGCCAATACGGCCAAAGCCGTTTATTCCAATCTTGCTCATTGTTTTTTGTTAATTAATGTAATGTTTTAATAAATTAAGTATAGGTTCTTTTATAATGCTTTTTATTGTTAAATCATATTTTTCAGCTGTGTAACGTAATCTGTCTTCAAATTCTGCCGCTACAGTACCTACAAAATGTAAATCTTCATCAGGGTATTTTTCAACCATTGGTAAAATGTAGGTTTGAAAATGTTTTTCAAATCCTTCATCCACCATTCTGATGATGTGGCCGTGTTTATTGTTTTGTATAAAAAAATCAAAAAACGAGCTCAAAAAAATATTTGCCTGCCCCTTTCTGTAAATTCTTTCAAATATTTGAGAGCGATCCATGCCGTAAGCTCTGTTAAACTTTACTTCAAGTTCTTTTGGTAGTTTTTTATTTAAATAGCTTTTTAAAAGCATTTTACCCATGTAATTTGCCGAGCCTTCATCTCCCAGAATGTAGCCTAAACCAAAGTTATTCTCCAAGGGGTTTTTGCCGTCGAAATAAGCGCAATTTGCACCGCTTCCCAGCATTGCTACAATGCCCGACTTATCGTAGCATGCTGCCTTGGCAGCACCAAATAAGTCATTTTCTATTATAACTTTGCTATATCTAAAAAAAGATGACAAAGTTTTTGCAAGTTCCTCTTTTCTATCTGTTGATGATGCTCCGGCGGCAAAGAAATAAATCTTTTTTATACTTTCTGCATTATTTACTAAAACAATCTTTTTGTTTAAAATTTGAAGGATAGTTTTAGAATCAACAAAACAAGGGTTAATGCCCGCGGTGTTGCAGTGTGCTACAACTACTCCATTCTGGGTAAGTTTCCAAAATGCTGTTCTTGAACCACTATAAACAACTGCTATCATATTATATGGATAAAACCTCCGTCATTTCCATTAAATCGTTTTCGAGTTTAAAAGTATGGCTACTTAAAGCATCACTGATGCTTGTTAATTTGATATCATTACCACGTAAACCAACCATTTGTGCACTCTCGCCGGCAATTAGGGCATTTACTGCTGCAAAACCTAACCTGCTGCCTAAAATTCTATCGAAACTGCTCGGGCTGCCGCCACGTTGCAGGTGGCCTAAAATTGTAACTTTGGTATCGTAATGGTCAAAAGTTTCTTTTACTTTTTTCGCAATATCGTAAGCACCTCCCTGTTTGTGTCCTTCGGCTACAATTACAATGCTCGATGATTTTTTCGTTGCAGCACCTAATTCCAGCTTCTTGATAAGCTCATCAACGCTAGAATCGATTTCTGGCAATAAAACAGCTTCTGCACCACTTGCAATAGAACTTCTAAGTGCTATGCAACCTGAATCGCGACCCATTACCTCGATAAAGAATAGTCTATCGTGTGCGTCTGCAGTATCTCTAATTTTATCAATAGCTTCTATTACTGTATTTATTGCAGTATCGTAGCCCAAAGTAAAATCAGAACCGCTTAAATCATTATCTATTGTACCTGGTATTCCAATAACTTTCACACCATATTTTTCGCCAAAACGCTTAGCGCCAGTAAAAGTGCCATCGCCACCAATCACCACTAATCCGTCAATATCGTTTGCCTTTAAATTATTATAAGCAATTTCCTGTCCTTCATCTGTTTTAAACTCTAAGCAACGGGCCGTTTTTAATATGGTTCCACCCAAATGTAAAATATTACTTACAGAGCGGGCATCCATTGGTTTAATATTGTTGGTAATCAGACCTTGGTAACCTTGCATAACACCAAACATGTTGATGCCATGGTAAATTCCTGTACGTACTACGGCTCTTATCGCGGCATTCATGCCTGGCGCATCGCCTCCTGAAGTAAGTACAGCTATATTTTTAATATTTGGTTTCATCTTCGTAGTACGAATATAGTGTGTATTTTCTACACTAAGTAATTTATTTTATTTTTTTTACTTAATATTGAAAGTCATACCTTTAACGCTTAAATTAACTAAATTTTACATTGGAACAAATTTTACCTCATTTAGATTCCGTTTTCTCGATTGACTGTGTGCTGTTTGGATTCGACGGTAAGGAATTAAAAATCCTGCTTATCGAAAGGAATGAAGAACCCTTTAAAGATTGGTGGGCTTTGCCTGGAAACATTGTTGGTGCAGATGAAAGTTTAGATCAGTCGGCAGCCAGAATTTTATATGAACTAACTGGTTTACGTGGAATTTACATGGAGCAGTATTATGCTTTCGGAGATCCGGGAAGACACCCTCAGGGCCGTGTAATTACCCTGGCCTATTATGCATTAATTCGATTAGGTGGAGATAAAGATCTTCGTCCTATAAGTAGTTATGCTAAACAAGCAAACTGGTTGCCAATCACAGATTTGCCAAAACTAGCTTTCGACCACCAAAAAATATACGATAAAGGCTTAGAAAAAATTAAGCGCAGGATTAAACACCAGCCTATCGCATTTGAGTTATTGCCTGAGAAATTTACGTTAACTCAATTACAACATGTTTATGAACTTGTTTTGGGTAAAAAACTTGATAAAAGAAATTTTAGAAAGAAAATTGTAAGTTTCGGGGTACTGAAAGAGCTCGATGAAAAACAAAAAGGAGTTTCATACCGGGCTGCAACATTATATAGATTTGATAAGCGTAAATATGCCAAGTTATTTGGGAAAGAAATATCTTTCTAAACTTAAAGAGCAAAAAATGTAGCTATAAGCTTAAAAATAAAAAACCCGATTTTGAAATATTCAAATCGGGTTTTTTATTTATATCTGGTTTTGAATTTAATTATTCAAAACTAGAACCTTAATCAAATTAAGCTTTTGGAGCCAATTCTAAATGATAGTGTACCAAATCATCTATAGGTGAACGGATAATTTTACCAACACCCATTTCATAACGGTCGGCAACGATACTTAAAATATCGCGGAAGCTGTATCCTACAGATCCTACACAATTTAATTTGTGGTCTTTGTAGTTAGGGTAGTGGATAACTAAAGCTTCGAAAAACGCTGTAAACGCATAATCGATTGTTTTATATGTATAGTCTTCATACGTTTCTTTAAAATCGTATAAAAATTTACTAAAACTTGCGCAGAAACGGTTAGGTAATGGCTTGTTGTAAATATTATCAAAAATATCTTCGTTTGTTAGCGCATAATTATCATAGAAGGCTTCTCTTAAACCCTTAGGCATATAACCTTTCATGTAATCGCTCAAAATACGCTTGCCTATGAAAGAACCACTGCCTTCGTCACCTAAGAAGTAACCCAGCGAATCGATGTTTAAAGTAATGTCGTTTCCGTCATACAAACACGAGTTAGTACCTGTCCCTAAAATGCCGGCAAATCCAGGCTCGTTTCCTAGAAGTGCTCTGCAAGAAGCAAGTAAATCATGACCGACGAAAATTTCTGCATTGACAAAAATCTGCTTCATGGCATCAGCAACAATTTTCTTATTAGCCGGAGTAGAACAACCTGCACCATAGTAATAAACTGCTGTTAATTTCTCTCTTTCTAAGTGGTCCGGAAGAGTTTCATTTAAAGACTGTACAATGTATTCCCCTTTTGAGAAATAAGGATTGTAACCCTCGGTATTAAAGTAAATTTTTCTGCCGGCCTCGTTAATCAAACACCAATTTGTTTTGGTAGATCCGCCGTCTGCAATTACTATCATTTTATTTATTTTTGGTTTTAGCACGATAAAAGTATAAAAACTCTTATATTTTGTATCTTTTTTTTTAATAATTTTTTAACAATTTGTTGTTGTTGAAAAATAAGTGTGTAAAAAATACACTATATAAGCTGTTTAATCGGCCTAAAACCCTAAAATTATACTATATAAGGCATTGGTATAATTTTTAAACGTCAGAAATATTTTACAATTTTTAACATAATGATTAATAAAATTTTAGATTTCAGGAGTGATACGGTAACCAAACCGACAGCAGGTATGCTCGATGCAATGATGAACGCAAAAGTTGGGGATGATGTTTTTGGAGAGGATGAGACAGTTCATAATTTGCAAACTAAACTTGCGGCAATGTTTAATATGGAAGCAGGATTATTTTGCCCTTCGGGTACAATGACCAACCAAATTGGCATAAAATGTTTTACACAGCCAATGGATGAGGTAATTTGCGACCAAACGGCCCATGTTTACCGATATGAAATTGGTGGCATTGCTTTTCATTCAGCAGCTTCGGTAAGATTACTTAATGGCGAGCGTGGTATTCTAACACCAGAATTAATTGAACCCGAAATTAATGAGGATAATATCCATTATCCAAATTCGAGTTTAGTGGTATTGGAAAATACGGTAAATAAGGGAGGTGGAAGCTGTTATACTTTGCCTCAAATCGCATCCATTCATCACTTATGTAATATTAAAGGATTAAAGCTACATTTAGATGGAGCCCGAATTTTTAATGCTTTAATCGCTACGGGAGATAAAGCGCACGATTACGGAAAATACTTTGATGGTATTTCTGTGTGTTTATCGAAAGGCTTGGGGGCGCCGGTTGGCTCTGTTTTATTGGGCAGTAAAGCCACAATTAAAAAGGCAACAAAGATAAGAAAGGCTTTCGGCGGTGGTATGAGGCAGGCTGGTTTTCTTGCAGCAGCCGGAATTTATGCTTTAGATAATCATGTTGAGAGACTAAAAGATGATCATAAACATGCAAAAGATTTAGCAGCAGCATTGAGTTCGGTGCCGTATGTTAAATCGGTAATGCCTGTAGAAACTAACATTGTTATTTTTGAGGTAGACAAGGGTATGGCAGATAAAGTTGTTGCTCAATTTAAAGAAAAGGGGCTGCTTTGCAATACAACCAGTTCCAGTACAGTTCGTTTGGTTACCCACCTTGATATTAGTGCAGAAATGATGGATAGGGCCTTAGAAATAATATTACATTTGTAATTCAGTATATAGCCAAATGTCTAAGATCTCAAAAATTCTTATCGCCAACCGAGGAGAGATTGCATTACGTATTATGCGTTCTGCAAAGGAAATGGGTATAAAAACCGTGGCAGTTTTCTCAGAAGCGGATAGAAATGCTTTACATGTTCGTTACGCAGATGAAGCCGTTTGCATTGGTCCGCCGCCATCAAACCAAAGTTATCTGGTTGGAGAAAAAATTATCGATGCAGCAAAGAAAACTGGTGCAGAAGCTATACATCCCGGTTATGGATTCCTATCTGAAAATGCTGGGTTTGCTAAGTTGGTTGCAGATTCTGGTTTGATTTTAATTGGTCCATCGCCACAAGCAATGGAGATAATGGGGAACAAACTTTCTGCAAAAGCTGCTGCCTTGAATTACAATATACCAATGGTACCTGGTACCGAAGAAGCCATTGAGGATATTAATGAAGCAAAGCAAAGAGCTAAAGAAGTTGGCTTCCCAATTTTAATAAAAGCTGCCGCCGGTGGCGGTGGCAAGGGTATGAGGATTGTAGAAAAGGTTGATGATTTTGAAGAGCAAATGCAATTGGCGGTAAGCGAAGCAACTTCAGCCTTTGGAGATGGAGCCGTTTTTATAGAGCGATATGTAACCTCTCCAAGGCACATTGAAATACAGGTTCTGGGCGATAATTATGGCAATATTGTTCATCTGTTCGAAAGGGAGTGTTCTGTACAACGCAGACATCAAAAAGTGATTGAAGAAGCACCATCAGCTGTGCTTACAGAAGAAATAAGGCAACAAATGGGGAAATGTGCGGTAGATGTTGCCCGCTCGGTTAATTACACTGGTGCCGGAACGGTAGAATTTATTTTGGACGAAAACCTTGATTTCTTCTTTCTTGAAATGAATACAAGATTACAAGTTGAACATCCCGTTACCGAACTAATTACTGGCATTGATTTAGTTAAAGAGCAAATAAAGATTGCTTCAGGAGAAGCGTTGAGCTTTACCCAGGAAGATTTGAAAATCAGCGGTCACGCAATAGAATTGCGGGTTTATGCAGAAGACCCAAATAATAATTTCTTACCAGATATAGGTACTTTACAAACCTATAAAACACCAAAAGGTAATGGTGTCCGTGTTGATGATGGTTTTGAACAAGGCATGGAAATACCAATTTACTACGACCCAATGATTGCCAAACTTATCGCTTTTGGAAAAGATAGGGAAGAGGCTATTGAACGAATGGTAAGAGCAATTGAAGAATATGAGATTACAGGGATAGAAACTACTTTAGGTTTTGGTAAATTTGTAATGCAGCACGATGCTTTTAAAACCGGGAAATTTGATACACATTTTGTGAGCAAATATTTCAATGCCGAAAGCTTAAAATCAGAAGATGAAAGTGAAGCGTTAGTTGCAGCTATAATCGCTGCAAAATTATTTCAAAAAGGTGGAAATGCTGAAAATATAAGTCAGCCAGTTAAAGTTTCATCCGATTGGAGAAAAAACAGATTAAAATTTTAATCAATTACAATGTTTACCGGAATTATAGAAACACTAGGCGAAGTAACCGCCATTAAAACAGAACATACCAATATTCATTTTACTATTGCCTCGGCAATTAGCCACGAACTTAAAATAGATCAAAGTGTAGCTCATAATGGCGTTTGCTTAACTGTTGTGGCTTTAAACGATGGAAATCATACCGTTACTGCAATTGATGAAACTTTAAGCAAAACGAGTTTAGGAAGTTTGAAGGTTGGTAGTAAGGTTAATTTAGAGCGTTGTATGCAAATGAATGCCCGCTTAGATGGACATATCGTACAGGGACATGTCGATCAAACGGCAGTTTGTATTAAACGCGAAGAATTAGATGGGAGCTGGGAATATCGTTTTAAATACAATGCCTCATCTGGCAATGTTACGGTAGAAAAAGGCTCTGCCTGTGTTAACGGAATCAGTTTAACAGTCGTAGACTCGCAAATCGACGAATTTTCGGTATTTATAATTCCCTATACTTTTGAACATACTAATTTACAGGAAGTTCAGGTTGGGGATACTGTTAACTTGGAATTTGATATTATTGGTAAATATGTCGCCCGCTTAATGGGCAATAAGCTCTAAGAATGAAAAGGTGAGAACAAATTATATATTCGTAGTTCGTAAATCTAAATTCGTAAATCAATTTGTATAGTAAAGAAGAAGCCGCACATCTGCGCCAACAATTTTGGATAAGTTTTGGGCAATATATGAAACCTGTTCCATCTGTCAGTGGCTCTACCGTACATTGGATAAATTATAAAACAGGGGTAAAGCAGATTTTCTTTAAGATGGATGTTGATACTAAAAAAGCCGTCATATCTATACAACTTGCTCATACCGATACTGGTATCAGGCATTTAATTTTTAATCAGTTTGAAGAATTTAAAGTGATGCTAACCAATACCTTAAACGAGGAATGGGATTGGATGCAAGATACAACCGACGAAACTGGAAAAACAGTTAGCCAGATATCAATAGAATTACCTGGAGTTAATATTTACAATCAAAAACACTGGCCAGAGCTGATTTCATTCTTCAAACCCAGAATTATTGCGCTAGATGAATTTTGGGATAATGTAAAACCGGTATTTGAAGATTTATGTTAGTCTGCTTGTTTTAAGGTTTCAATTCTTGATTTGGTAAATTCAATTTCTTCCTTATTATCTTTAGCATTGGGTTTACTTTTCAAATATAGATTATAATATTTAAGCGCATTTTTGGGCTTGGTTAGTTTTGTATCATAAAACACCGCCATACGATAATAGATATTTGGTGTAATTTTAAATTCTAAACTTTTTCTGTAGGCCGTGTTGGCTAAAGTCAGCTTGTCGCTTTCCTGGTAAA
This sequence comes from Pedobacter jamesrossensis, assembly GCF_042650905.1. Lineage (NCBI taxonomy): Bacteria > Pseudomonadati > Bacteroidota > Sphingobacteriia > Sphingobacteriales > Sphingobacteriaceae > Pedobacter > Pedobacter jamesrossensis. The sequence continues at coordinate 13,631 of NZ_JBHSBY010000021.1, forward strand.
CTAATCCAAGGAGTGAATAATATTCAGCTGTATTGGTCGAAATGCCTTCATCTATTGTTCTTTTAGTGTAAGCTGTAGCCATAGGGTAATTTTTGATTGCCCTGTAGCTTAATGCCGTTAAATAAAGTGTCGCTTCATTTTGCATATCGGATAATTCGAGAAGCTTAAATAAGTTTATAGATTTTTGATAGTTTTTGGTGTAGTAATAAGCTCTGGCAACATCTTTTATTACGTTTGGGTCTGCATCAACTTTCAGAATTCGCTCGCCAGAAAGTATTACTTCATTATATTTTTTAAGTGCATTAGCTACAGGAAGTACTGCTTTTTGCAGAATGATATTGCCCGTGTCTGCTGATATGGCAACTTTTAAAACATTATAAGCTTTTTCTCGCTCTTGAAAATCCATGTAACAGTCTGCTAAATCAAAAGCAATATCGCTTTCCTGAGGATTAATTTTACTTGCTTTTAGCAAATAAACCAGTTTTAATGAATCTTTATTTGAGGTATATAAACCAGCGAGCAGCTTATACACGCTAAAGTTATTGCTGTCTATTTTTACCACTTGGTTATAATAAAATTTTGCTTTATCTACATTGCCCCTCTTTGTGTTTAATCTGGCCAAACTAAATAAAACAGGAAGGTTTTTTGGCTCTTGCTGATAAGCTTTAGTGTAAAACTTTTCAGCTTCTACATTTTCATTATTCATTAAATAGCAATAGCCAATTTGTATGATGGTTTTGAAATCATTATTTTCCTCACCATAAACACTTTTTAAGTAAGCAGCAGCTTCTCCATATTTCTGGCTTTGATATAAATCAAACAATTTTTCTTTATCCAATAATGCTTGGCTTTGAGCAAAAAGAGAAAAGCCGAAAAAAAGCGAAAGTAAGGCAGTGAACAACTTTTTCATAGTTTTTTAATTTAAAACTAATTTATTAGTTGTTTTTGGGAATTCAAAATTTATTCTTAATAATTATCAAAATAAAACAAAATGAGCTTGTATCGGTTTATAGTTTAAAATAGTTTAAAATTTAAAATAAGAACTTATGAATACGTTACAGAAATTTGAATTAATGGAAAAGATTGTGAGAGAATTAGAAGATTTGCAAAATTCTCAGCAGGCGCTTATTCAAAAAATTGGTAAAATTGAAGTTGATAATATTGAATTGGGTGAGAAACGATTGGAGAAAGATTTACCAGATATTCATCAAAACCTTGCAGATAACTTAGATACGATTTCTGGTATTTTAGAATTTTTTGCAAATAAAACTCAAAACTTTGGCGATAAAAACAATGTTGATGCACTAAAAGAGCAAGAAGCCATTAATAATGCTACTAGTTAAAAAACCTAATCATCCCTAATATTATGAAATCAATCTTTGTTGCCGTAGCTCTCGTGTTTACGGGCTTTTGTGCCAGTGCCCAGGTTTTGCCTTCTTTTCAGCTTGGTGTAAAGGCAGGTGCAAATTTTTCTAAATTTGATCCTGAGAATACCTTTAGTAGTGAAAACCGAACGGGATTTTACGGTGGATTATGGGCTAGACTAGGCGCTGCAGGTGTTTACTTTCAGCCTGAGTTATACGTATCAGGTAAGAAAACTAATTTGATTAGTGATGCAACTGGTCAGGTAAATCAGGTTCGTTTTACAAGTCTTGATGTTCCGTTACTTATTGGAACTAAATTTGGAGCAGCAGGCATTGGTTTACGATTAAATACTGGCCCTATGTTTTCATTAATTTTGGATGAAAACCAAAGTTTAGGACAGGCTACGGGAAACGTTTTTCAAGGCAATTTTAAAGATCAGGCTTTTGCATGGCAATTTGGTGCAGGTTTGGATATCAAGAAGTTTAGTGTGGATGCAAGATATGAACTTGGATTATCTAAACTTAACAAAGATGGTTATCCGCCTACCAAGTTAAACTTATTTACAATTGGAGTAGGTTATCGAATTTTGTAAATGCCTAAAATGTTGAATTTGATTTTTCAATTATCATTGATAATTGATTTTCGACAACTACAATGTATATAGAATCAATAAAGCCATATTTGTGCTAAAGAAGAGGACGTTAATGATGATTTAACGTCCTCTTCTTTATTTTAGATATCCTCTTCTTTTTCAATTTCGGTGAGCTCGTAGGCAAATGCCCCATTTTTTGGTACAATAGGGGTTTCTGTGCTAATGCTGAGTGCTTTTATAAATGATGCTCCAAAATAGAATATCAGTGAAGAATAAAATACAAAAAGCATAATTACGATTATGGACCCTGCAGAACCGTAAATATTACTAATGTTGCTTAATGGTAACAAAATTCTTAAAATATATTTTCCCGCTGTAAATAAACAACCAGTTAACAGACCACCAGATATCGCAGCTTTCCATGTTGGTCTGCCATTCGTTAAAAATCTAAAAAGAACACTAAACCAGCAGGTTACAATAATTACAAAGATTATTTGATTGATTATAGAGGTTGCAATTAGCTCAAAAGATGGTGAATTCGTTTTAAGGAAAGATCCTATAATAGCTTGTACACTATCTGCAAGCAAACCTAAAAGAAATAATATACCTGCAAGCAATATAATGGTTACTGATTTAGCTCTCGACTTTAAAGTACTTACAATACCTTTTTTATCTTTCATACCAATGTTCCAAATCTGCTCCAGCGAATTTTTAATTACATTAAATAGGGTTGTAGCAACAAAAAGAAAAAAGATAAAGCTAAAAAGTGTAATATACCAGGCTTGATCTATACCTCTGATATTCCTTAAAGTTAACCTGATTTGAGCAATACTGCTATCATCGAGAATATTGTTTAATCTTTCAAAAAGATGTGTGACCAATAAACGCCTATCGGTAAACATTCCAAAAAGCCTGATTAAAATGATAAGAATGGGTGGTAAAGCAAAGTTGGTAAAAAATGCAGTTGCACCTGCGAGTCTTAGTGGGTCGTTAGTTTGGAACAAAATAAAAGCTTTCCTCAGCGTTGAGAAAAAGAACTTGAAGTCATCTTTTAAAATTAACGGCATTCGATGTTTATAAAACTTAAAAGTTCGAATTTACTAAAAATAGTTCATCAAGGCCTCTCAGGAAATGTTAATTTATCTTTGTAAAAATTAATAGTGTTTTCTCTCCTTTAAGTAAATGCAGTTTGTTGTCAACAAGTTTAGCAGAATTGGTTTCGCTTAAAGCACTTAAATATGAATTTTCTGCTGATCCTGTTTCCTGACAAAACATCTTTGTACCGAAAATATTTTTAAGGGTTATTTTATTATCAATTATTTCGGCCTGTCCGCCGTAATTATTACAGAAAGATTTTCCGCTAATTTTTAAACTATCGGCAAAATTAAGTGTGGCTTTTGCATTTGCAGGCAAAGTTTTACCTGTTAATTCTGTTAATTCCCATTTTGTATTGGTTAATGTTTTTGAATCTATTTTTTCTAAGCAAGAGCTGAAAAGACATAAAATTAAACTTAGGAGGATTAAATTTTTCATAGAGGTTGGTTTTGTTTTAAGTAGCAAAAATTAAACCAAATAAAGTTCTCGGTTCTCTTTAGGCATAGGCCTGATGGACGCCTGTTGCATTAATTTTTATTGTCGAGATTTTGAGTAACCAAAAATTATCTAATCATAAAGAATCAAAATGGATGTTTTCGGTTCTTTCAATTTTTTAAAATCAAAAAAGGTGATAAATTAGCTGATTACCAATCTATCTTTTATGAAAAAAACGTTAATAGCTTTATTCCTATCTGCAGCGCTTTTTGCCTGCAAAGACCAGAAAATTGAAAAAATAATTCATCCAAGAGATTTAAAACCAAATGAAAGTTTTAATGAATTTCCTAAGGTAAAAGGAGATGCTTTTGCATTCGTAAAAGTAGATTCAGGGAAAAAGTTAGGCGATGTTTACGCTATTAAATTTAAAGATACTGTCATTTCAGTTCAGAACGATCCAAAACCTTTGGCAGATAAGTTTTTCGTGTCAAGGTTTTTAAATACACAGAAAACAGCGCTTCTCGCGCAGGTTGCTGATAGTTCTGATTTAGTTTCGCCGTTTTACATTATTTCTTTAAAAAATGGGCAAATTGATGCAATTAAATTAGAACGTGCATCGATAGGGAAGGATGATAAAAAGGTTACTGCTGGTTTACAGGAAATAAGTTTAAGCATAGTTTTAGTAAACAATGATTTCGTAGTAACGCTAATAAATGGAAATGTTTATCCGCTGAAAAGACAAAATGATTCGGAGCGTATTCAAGGCCGTTTCCTTTTAAACTCGGCTGATAAGAATACACTCATATTTGCTACTGCCAATTCCCTTTATCAGGTAAATTATAAAACAGGCGAAACTTATGATTTAATTGTTGCACCGGGCAAATTAAACGCAGCAACATTCACTAAAGATATCATGCAGAATTACAGATGGGAAAAAACACCAAAAGGCACATCATTTTTAAAAGAATACGATAGTAATAAAATTCTAGAGTTAAGCGATTTTAAATAACCATTTATACGACCATAGTTCTAAATGTGAGATTTACTCTAGGCGTTATTACTTTTTTTGTGGGTGGGAGGCGATGAAGCCAGTTAGTTTGGGTCTCGTCTTTCATAACCAGCAAGCTGCCATGCTCTAAAAATGTTGTTATGGTTTCTTTGGTTTGTTTATGTTTAAGAAGAAACCTTCTTTCAGCTCCAAAACTTAACGATGCAATTGCAGAATTTTTAGCCAAAGCTTTTTCATCATCGCTATGGTAGGCCATGCCTTCATCACCATTATGGTATAAATTTAAAAGGCACGAATTAAACTTTGTGCCTGTTTTCTCTTCCGATATTTGTTTCAGCTCTAAAAGTTCTTTTGTCCAGGGTAGGGCAAATTTCGATGCGTTAGAGTAAGTGTAAGAATAAGATTCATCTCCATACCAGGCAACTTTTCTTTTAGTAATAATGTGTTTCCCCATAATAAAAGCCTCGTCATTCTTCCATTCAATGGTTTCCATCAACCTATAGAAATAGTGGTTAGCTTGTGTTTGCGTAAATAATTTTCCATAATAATTAACAGTTCCTGCGTATGGGAGTAGATTATGGTTTACATCTATTTCCTGGTTAAATAAGTCCATTCTTTATATTTTTTATTTAGGCAATTTCCACAAGGACGAAATCCATTTTCCAGCGCTTGTTTTTCAGTTTTGAAAAATACCCTGTTTTTTGCTTTCATTCGTTTGCCCGATTTGCAGCATAATTTGCCATAAATTTTTAAACGAATATTTCCTCCGAAACAAATTTCCCTGTTTTTTATTTGATTTTTTAAAAATTGAGATGACAATTCAAGATGTTTTAGCATATTATTCCGCTATGTGTTACCCTCTGTTTTGGCCGCTTCCCAACCAATAATTGCACTTTTCCGTTCGGTACCCCAGTGATAGCCACCTAAAGCGCCACTTGATTGAATTACCCTGTGGCATGGAATTAAAAATGCAACGGGATTATCACCAATAGCCGTTCCCACAGCTCTTGAAGCCCTTGTGTTTTGAATTTTTTCGGCAATTAAACCGTAGGTAGATAATTTCCCTATTGGGATTTTAAGCAATGTTTCCCACACTTTTAATTGAAAATCAGTGCCTTTGATGTGTAATTTTATTTGATTTAATTTGCTCCAATCGTGATTGAAAATGATTAAGGCATTTTGTTGGTCTGAATCCATAATCTGACTATAATTCGCAGATGGAAAAAGCTTTTGCAGGTTTTGAAATGCAGAAGCTTCATCATTACAGAATGCGATGTGACAAATGCCTTTTTGCGTTGATGCAATAATTAAATTACCAAACGGGCTCGGAGCAAAACTGTAGTTTATCTTTAAATTTTCTCCACCACTTTTATATTCTCCTGGAGTCATTCCCTCAATATTTACAAATAAATCGTGGAGTCTGCCAGTTCCCGATAAACCTGTTTCCAAAGCTGTATTAAAAAGAGTTTGATTTTCTTTGAGTAGCTTTTTTGCATAACCAATGCTAATATATTGTAGAAACTTTTTAGGTGTTGTACCTGCCCATTCGCTAAACAATCTTTGAAAATGAAAAGGGCTTAAATTTACCTTTTCAGCAATTTCTTCAAGGCTAGGTTGTTTTTTGAAATTTGCCTGAATATAATTTATGGCTTCACTAATGCGCTTAAAGTTAATTTCATCCTGAACTTTCATGTTGTCAATATTTATATACAAAAGTAGTTTTGGTAAAGGGTTTAAGCTACCCGATAATTGCTGTGTTTTTTAAGAAATGAAAATATTATTTTTCTATCAAGCTTAACCAGATCTTAATAACCTCTTGAAGTTCTTTTTCCTTTGAAATTACATCATCTAAATCCTTAAAATGGATTATTCTCCTTCCATCCGTATATTTCCCTTCCATCAAGCCGCTTGTATCTTTTATAATAGCACCTGTGGGTAAAACGAGCATGATTTTTCCTTTGTGAAGGTTTAAAACCATTAAGTCCCTTTTATATTCTTTTGCATCAAAAGGCTTCATCTCTCCAGAATAATAGAAGCCAGGACTGTTCCATTTAATTTGTTCTGCTATTTCCGAATCTGTATTGAGTATAATTTGCCTGATAGTTTGTACAATTTCTCTTTGTTGTACATTGAGGTTTTGTATGTAAAAGCTAACCTGTTGCTCATTACTTAGTTTTTCTGCCATTTTCTTTGTTTGTTTTTAATAAGGCTTTTTGCTCGTTTTGAGCAACTCTAAATTCAGTAATTTTGCTGACAAGCCCTAAAGGAAGAGGCTTATCTAGTGGGAATTGAACAGAACCTTTAGCACTCTTAAAAATTGATAATTCTTCTTTGAATTGTTCGATGCTGCCAGCACCTGGATAAAAGCCAATGTGATTTTTATAACCCGCATAATGAACCAGATTGCCGTTAAGCACAAATGTCGGAATGCCATAACCTATTTTTTCAGTAGCTTTTGGCGCTATTTTTTTTATGGCTTGCCGCATTTGCTCAAGCAATTCTTGCGTTTCTTTAGGGAAACCTGCGATATAGCTTTCTACATCTGTTATTTTGATATCCATTTTGTGATTTGGTTAAAACAATTTAGAGGTTATTTTTCTTAATCAAAATTAAGTGGAGGAATGAGAATATGAAAGGGGGATTTGGGTAATGTTGTACGTCTATTTAAGACAGTATTGGACTCCTATACTTTATTTTGGGTTACTAGAACAGAAGAAAAGGGTCGGTGATGATAATAAATAATACCTGATTTTTTGGTTAATTAAATGATTTCTAATGCGTTATTCTAAGCTGATTTAGTGTTTTTTTAAAGTTGTTTATCGTTTTTTGATCTAAATATTCTAAGGATTATTTTTATTATCAAACGACATTGGTTTTTGTGCAGCAACTTTATTATAAACCGGGCAGTCTGCATCATGTGCTCCAGGTAAATATCCAGTGCTCATCAAAAATTCACCAACTATTTCACCACCCGTGAATTTGAAGGTTTTTTTAAATAATTTTACCCACTCTTCTTTGGTTTTTGGATGATGAAAGTCAAGCCAATTTTCAAAAGACCCAAATTCTTTTTGAAGAGCTAAAATGGTTTTAGCATTTTCTATCGCAGCATTTACTTTTAGCTTATTACGTATAATTCCCGCATCATTTAATAAACGATTTCTATCTTCTTCAGTGTACGCTGCAATTTCTTTTATGTTGAAATTGCTGTAAGCTTTTCTAAATGAAACTTCTTTTTTAAGAATAGTTTCCCAACTAAGTCCAGCTTGGTTAATTTCCATAATTAACCGGCCTAAAAGCTCATCGTCATCATGTATTGGAAAACCATAATAATTATCATGATAGTTTTTATGAAGTTCCTTGCGTTCTTCGGGCTGCATATTTGGAATATAGCTACAGTATGACATTTTATAGTTTTTATTAAAGATTCGCTTTAATCCAAAGATAAAGAAGTGTTTTTAATACTTCCTTATTTCAATAAATTTAGCTGTTTTTTGTTTGGCTCAAATTTGAAAACTATAGGTTGTAATAGCTGATATTTACCGGCTACAGAACAACTGCTACAAAAAAATGGAGCATCTACAAGACGTCTACAGGCGTTGTTATGACTTGATTTTCATAAGTCTTGCTTTGAAAATACATTGTGGTTCACTCCGTTTTTTTCTCTTTCGATTATGCTGTCAATAAAATTGTTGACATTCAATTCTTTTAACTTTGCGTACAGTTTTTTGTTCTGATTAGCCTTTTCTGCTAGTTCATATTACATTGCTTCACACTCAATCTTGCCCAATCTATTGCCGATTTCTTAGGCTGATTACTGTCTGAGTTAGGCAACGGAAAAATACTTTTGCCGCAACTGAAACCGTTTCACAGGGTGAAAATAGCACCTATTGAGCCCTTGATAATTTGTTAGAAAAACTGATAAATGCAAAGCAGCAAGATGAAGTCATCAATATTATCGAAACTCATTTTCTAACAACTTTGGATGCAAATTACGCGGAAGTCATACTTAATTCAAAACAGGATTTAATATTCGATTTGAATAATGAAGTGGCTTTTTTTGATTTAAAAAATCTGATACCATTTTCGGTAAATAAAGTGTACATTAGCTTATGGATGGAGAATGAAATCAACCATATTGTGGCGATTCCGATCACTAAATCAACTGTAATAAAGGGACAAATATTGCTTGGATTCAAAACTCAGTTTGTAGCTTCTAAGCATATAAATTTTCAATTGAAAACGATTGCCAGTTTGCTTACATTAGCAATTGAGCGGATCAATACCGAGCAAAAAAATCAGCAGCATCAGCAAAAAATTCTGAATTTCTTGTTCACAAAGTAGACGAGAGCGACGAAGTTTACAGTCACCCGGAAATTATTGGTGCGAGCACTGAAATGCAGGAGGTTTACAGGCTGCCAGAAAGGATTTCTGCTACTGAAACAACCGTTCTAATTTTAGGAGAAACGGGAACAGGAAAAGAGTTGATTGCCAAAGCTGTTCATGACGCTTCGAACAGAAAGCATAAAACACTTATCAAAGTAAACTGTGCTGCAATTCCACCAAATTTAATCGAATCGGAACTATTTGGCCATGAGAAAGGAAGTTTTACAGGAGCAACCGAAAGGCGAATTGGGCAAATTTGAGCAAGCCCATCAATGCACAATTTTTTTAGATGAAATAGGGGAGTTGTCACTCGATTTACAAGTTAAATTACTTCGTGTTTTACAAGAAAAAGAAATTGAAAGAGTTGGCGTTAAAGCCACGATTTCAACCGATGTTAGAATTGTATCGGCCACCAATAGAAATCTTTTGGAAGAAGTAGAAGCTGGAAAATTCCGACAGTATTTATTCTAGAGGTTGAATGTTTTTCCCATTTCATTGCCTCCCTTAAGGAATAGAAAAATAGATATTCCGGTATTGGCAACCTATTTTTTAGAAAAATTTGCAAAGAAATCGAATAGGAATTTAACTGGTTTTTCTAAAAAGGCTATTGGGTCGATGATGGCTTACAACTGGCCGGGTAATGTGAGGGAATTAGAACATTTAATAGAAAGGCAAGTGGTTATGGCTACGGGTGCAATCATCAAGGAAATCCAAATTCCGAACGATGCAAACAAAATAACATCAAAAAGTGTAAATATGGTTAAAACCATTTCTGAAAACGAACGCGATCATATTTTTACTGTGCTTGAATTGTGCAATGGAAAAATTTCTGGTACAAACGGAGCTGCTAAAATGTTGGGTGTTCCGGCAACTACGCTAAATTCGAAAATTAAAAAGCTAGGCTTCGCAAAGAAACATGTATTTTAAACTGGCGGATTGAAAACAAATCAACCCGCCAGTTTATTCACTAAATATCCAATTCGTATGATGACCTTGAAGCTTTATCTGCATGGTCTAATAAATCGGAATCGTGTTGGGCAGCGGACTCATCGCTGATAACTACACTTTGGTTTAAGGCGTCTTCTTCGCTGGTTAAAGCATCTTCCTTATCATCAGAAAGTTCTTCTTTATTTGGGTCTATAATCATGGCTTTTTTATTTAAAGATAGCCATTAAAATACGTTTTAGAAGACTTTTCAGCCTTTAAACTGTAAATTTTCTGAATTTTTTTTATGTTTATTAAATGTGAATTGAAACACGTCATAAATTTACTTTATATCGTTAGTTTTTATTTTTTTATATTTAATTTAAGTAATTGATAAACAGTTGTTTGGTTGTTGGGTTGCTTTTTGATAGGCCATAGTTAACATATTGGCTACCTACGATGGCGAAATCATTAAAAAATAAGAATACGAACCGATTGAGAACTGAATAATGAATAAACTTAAGCTTTACGGAAAACCAGATTCACCAGAAATTTACCCCATTAGGGATTTCTTAAAAAGAAGTGTTGTCGATTTTGATTGGATTGATATCAGTTATGATAATTTGGGCTGGGGTCAAGGCCTCACATCGTTTAACAACCCAGATAAACACCCCGTAATTGAATTTCCCGATGGTAAGGCATCATAAATCCTACTTTAGAAGAAATTGCCTGTAACCTGGGTTGGATCACTCAACCAAAATATACTGAATATGATTTATCTATTTATGGTGCTGGTCCTGCGGGCCTGAGTGCTGCTGTTTATGCTGCTTCAGAGGGGTTATAAACCATATTAATCGAACGTGAAGCCGTTGGTGGTCAGGCGGGCACAAGTTCTTTAATCGAAAATTATTTAGGGTTTCCTGAGGGTATTTCGGGGGCAAACCTGGCGGAGCGAGCCAGGCAACAAGCGTTAAAGTTTGGTGTCGAAATTATGCTTTTGAAAGAGGGGGTTAAGGGTACTTTCTATGATAATAAAATTCATGTTGATTTTGCTACGGGAGAAAAATGAGTAGCCAAAACAAATATTTGTGCAACAGGCATAGAGTATGCCAGATTAAACCTTAAAGATGAAACCAAATTCTTTCATAAGGGCTTGTATTATGGCGCAGGGGCTAGCGAAGCTGCTTTTTGCCAGGATAAGGACCTTTATATTGTGGGTGGTGGAAATTCTGCCGGGCAGGCTGCAACCTACTTTTCGGGGTTTGCCAAAAAGGTTTTCATGGTTATTCGCAAAGGAAATCTGTCTGATACACTTTCAGAATATTTAATCAAACGCATTGCAAACATCAAAAATATTTTCGTGTTGTATTATTCGGATGTTACGGCGTTGGAAGGAGATCATTATCTGCAAAGGATAAAGATTGAAAATAGTAAAGATCTTAGTGCAGAATGGCATGAAACCTCAAAACTTTTTATCTGCATCGTAGGGAAACCGAATACAGATTGGGCTTCGGAAACGGCCATCTGCAGAGATAAAAACGGTTATTTATACACAGGAAATGATTTAATCGGCATAGACCAATATCAAATGTGTTGGGGTTTAGATAGGCCACCTTATCATTTAGAAACCAGTGTTCCCGGTTCTTTTGCAGCTGGCGATGTGAGGTTTAATTCGGTTAAAAGGGTTGCCTCGGCAGTGGGCTAAGGGGCAATGGCCGTTACACAAGTTCATCAATATTTATCAAAACTATAGGTATGACACTGGGTAAAAATATGCCGAATAATCCTCTAGTTCAGGAATGTCACCAAATATGGCCTCCATAATATCCTGCATACTGATTAGTCCAACGGAGTTACTTTCATCAGTTACGATCGCAAACTTCCTGTTCTGCTTCTTGAAATGATTAAAGATCGATAATATAGATGATTCATTCGTTACCGTGAACAGATCCATGATACAGTCCTCCCATTTTCCATTGCCATCTAATAGAAAGTCCTTGGTCTGAAGGATTCCAACGATACTGTTCTTGGTCGTTTTATAAACGGGAAAGTTTGAGTATGGGCTTTTGCGGATAAACTCATATAGTTCCTCATTCGACCAGTCAGCTGATACCTAGGCAGAAATACCAATCGGCTTCATGATCCTGCCAGCGGTGAGGTTGTTCATAGAAAAAACATTCTGATGAAGCCAAAGCTCTTCTTTTTGTAACGTACCCTGCAACTCCACAATGAAAAGAAGGGAGTAAAGAGAGAAGTGGAAATGCAGCATAAGAAGATATAAAAGGAATCCGCTATGGTTACTAAGACTAGTACAACAGGGAATACTAATATTAGCATCGCAACAAATACTAATAATAGAGCAGCAATAAATACTAGAATAAGCACAACTACAAATACTAAAATAAACACATCAATAAATACTAGAAAAATCACAACAATAATTGCTAAATTTACCACATCAACATTTACTAGAATTAGCACAATTAGGTTTAATAATTGTAGAATGAAGAAGTAGAGGATTAACAACAAGAGATATGGCAACACCACAGGAAAGATTTGTAGAAGCGTTAAAAGCATTACAAGTGTTACAGGATAATAATCAGGTAGCGATATACACAGATGAGATATCAAACCGGGTGTATCGGGAGATTTTGGTAAAAAACGGTTTTCTAAAAGAAGTAACCAGAGGATGGTACATCACTGCTGATCCTGCTAGAGGCCCCGGTGAGACTACCTCATGGTATAGCTCTTATTGGGATTTCTGCATTAAATTTCTGAATAATAAATATGGGAATGAGTGGTGTCTGTCGGCAGACCAATCCTTAAAAATTCTTGCGGGGAACTGGTCTGTACCTTCACAGTTGTTCATACGTTCTCCGCACGGTAATAACCACCCTACGCCTTTGCCGCACAGTACTTCAATGTTTAATCTACAGGCGGAACTTCCGCCTGCGGAGCTAATGACCCAAGAAAATGGGGTTCGGCATTATACCTTACAGGGAGCATTGATTTATTGTACGCCAGCGGCATTTGGTGGAAATGGGCTTGATGCACGGACTGCGCTGTCTCTGATCAGGGACGCATCTGAGCTGCTCCCGGTTCTACTGGATAATGGTCATTCAACAATTGCTGGTAGGCTTGCTGGTGCATTCAGAAATATTCAGCGTGAGCGGATCGCAGATCAGATTCTGGATACGATGCGTCAGGCAGGCTACGATGTCCGGGAGGATGATCCCTTTCAGGCAAAACTGGAGATTAATCTTTCAGCCCGTGAAAAGTCACCTTTTGTTAATCGTATTAAACTCATGTGGCAAGGGGCACGTGAAATCGTTATAAATGATTTTCCAGCTGCACCAGGTATAGCAAATGATCATGAAGGATATTTGAAAAATGTAGATACGATCTATGTTACTGATGCATATCACTCTTTATCGATTGAAAGGTATAGGGTTACCCCTGAATTGATTGAGCGTGTAAGTTCGGGAAATTGGAACGCTGAGCAAAATGAGGAGGATAAAAGACAGAAGGATGCTATGGCGGCACGGGGATATTTTCAGGCTTTCCAGGTTGTTAGGGAAAGTGTGAAGAATATTTTAGCTGGCAATAATGCAGGTGTTCAGCTCGATGAGGATCACCAAAAATGGTATCGTGAGTTATTCGATCCGAGTGTTGCGGCAGGTATTCTAAAAGCGTCAGATCTTGCGGGTTATAGAAGTCATCAGGTTTATATTAGTAACTCACAGCATGTGCCCTTAAGTGTGGATGCGATGCGTGATTGTATGCCGGTATTATTTGAACTGCTGGAATCCGAAACAGAGGCATCGGTACGCGCGGTTTTGGGACATTTCATCTTTGTGTTTATTCATCCTTATATGGATGGCAATGGCCGGATTGGACGCTTTTTGCTGAATACGATGCTGGCTTCTGGCGGGTATCCTTGGACGGTTGTTCCTGTTGAAAAAAGAGATGAATATATGAAAGCATTAGAACATGCCAGTGTTGAGCAGGACATTAGCCTGTTTTCAAAATTCATTGCGCACCTGGTAGGTGAAACTATGCAGGGAAAACCAGTAGCCCAGTTACCCGCATAGCGTGAAAGGATTGTGCTAAAAAGCATAATCAGACCTAAAAAATAGTTTTTGTAACGAATGGATACTTTAAGCATCATCCTGTGCATTTGTGGAAAACCAAAAACTCCGACCATAAACGGCTGGTTTGAAACGAATGGAAACCATAACAATTTGGAGGATTTTCCGCGAGCATATTTACAGGATTCTCGATAACCGGCCATTTCTTCGCCGATATGACTGAGATTGTCCTTCTTACCCCGCTCATATGGATAAGCTATGATCCCACTGGCTAAAGCCAATTTAGCACTTTTATCCTTTCCCAAATTCGAGGCTGTACATGATGCAGCGAAAATCCTGGTTACACGGGTGAAGTTGCTACTCATTATCAAAGAATCCCATAAAATAACGGAAGGGTGATCATTTATCTAATGACATCATTTTGTTACAATCTAATAACCGAATCAATTGTTGAATTTTAAACGATAAATATTATGTGGGTATTCTGGGCTTTGTTGGCCGCTATTTCGGCAGCATTAGTCATTGTTCTAACAAAGGCGGGGTTAAAAAACATTGACTCCAGCCTTGCTTTTGCCATACAGTCTGTGATGATATTAGTAATCACCTGGGGTGTGGTATTTTTTCAGGGAAATTTTCATGAGTGGAGGGCAATTGAAAAAAATGCATGGGTATTCCTGATTGCAGCTGGGGTTTTTACCACGCTTTCCACCTTATTTTCATATAAGGCATTATCCCAGGGGCCAGCTTCGGTTGTGGTCACCCTGGAACGTTCCTCGCTTGTCATCGCGATAATACTATCCGTCATTTTCCTAAAGGAAAAACTAACCTGGCAAGTTATTGTTGGTGGAAGTGTAATGATTGCTGGTGCAGTACTAATCTCTCTTTCCAACAGCAGGGATTAAGATGTGTCTGTAGCGCCATATCGTCGGGGATCACTATCCTCTGATTTTCTTATCGACAGCTTAAGGGGGGATTTCAGGCCTTTAATTATAATCTGCATAAACCAGTTTGATTGATCTAGTCTCGCCAAATTTAATACATCGAGGATCTATTGTAAATCAGAAAGCTAAAGTTTATCATTTTTGGTTAGATGGGGTCAATACTTTTTGGTTTTTCCAGCTCATCACCCGTCACGGAATCGCTTGGTCAATGACACCGATAACTCCATTCGAAGTTCCTTCGTGGTTTCCTTATAGTTAGTATGAAATCCTAGAAACTTTTAATCAACGTCTTGTCGATTGCTGCTGCCAGTTTTTCCTCTACTTTGTGTTGAGCGGCATAGTGAAGCCAGTTATTAATTGAGGTTTGAACTTCATCAATTATCTGTTTGGGTTTACTGATTGAGTTCTGTTTGGCAATTCCTAAAAGATCTTCCTTACTTATATTTGCCCGCTTTCCATTTATGCTCAAGTTATGTTCGCTTACCCAGTCACTATCTGGTGGGTAAGCGTAACAAATGTCATATGCGGGAGATAAAGTCCATTTGCCGTTGGGATGCATCAGGAATGCAAAATTTTTAGTATGATCGTCACAGTTTTTTGCAAGTACATTGAATACCATTCTACGGAACATCTGTTCCGCCTCTGCATAGGTTAGTTTTAACTGGCGCATGGTCTGAAACAATTGCTCGTAGCTGTAACTCAGTATTTGGTTGAAGTCATAGTGTGCTATAGCGCATAAAGTTTGTGTGTGCAATTTTTTATTTCCTCCGATTCTGTCGAACCGCTTTGTCATAAAATGGGCACGACCTTCTTCTTCGATAAGCCTCGACTCCATCATATCCAGTCCGGCGGAGGTTGCCATCCCGTAATAAGCCATCTCTACTCTTCCATAGCCATGACTTGTGCCAAATTGTGTGTCATTTACTCCGTCAAACTTCAGTAACCAATGTTCAAAGCCTTTAGTCAATGTTTGCCCTGATCTTATTTCTCCGGTTTTTTCATTGTATGCAATGACTGCCTTTGGTCGGGCCCCGCCAGCCGAAGTGCCCATTTTCAATACTTCCATCAACACGTCCCGCATTTCATCATCGGTATGTATTTGGAAAGATTCGTTCTTGTTCAACAGTCTTTGTGTGGTTTCTATTAAACTGGATATTTCCAGTGTATGTGGTTTAGTTGCTGGTGCAATAGATGGCGCGAATTCCAAGGCACCCATTCCTCTTGCTCCAATGAAACACAGCAATTCTACTGGATTCAATGATCCTTCAGGTCTTCCGTTCTGTGCTAACCAAATATTAATCAGTTCAGTTCCATATTTGTCGGGGAGCACATCGGCCAATAGCCCTGGTAAACCTTTGAAAGTGGGGTTGCCTCTAAGATCTGGAAAAGAAAAGATCCTTTTAATTAATGGCATTTTAATCGGAGCGATTTGCAATTGAGATTGTAGGAACTTAGTGTCATATTCGAAAGACGCTATTTGTTGCTTTTCATCCCAGGCAACTGCACCTACCAGTTGCCCCCATAACTTAATATATGCTGTTCTTACCATCCTGATTCTTCCTCTTTAGGGCTTTCTTTCGCTCTGGATGCCCGTTTACGTTTTTTCTGTTCTTCTTTTGCCAGTAGCATAGGGCTGATTTGTGGTTCTATTTTAAATCTGTCCAATACATATAGTGCATCCAGCATCCGCAAAATTTTGATTAAATTGAGCAAAGAGATGCTTTCACCCCGTTCTATCGTAAGCAGCCTACCAAGTACATCTTTTAAATAACTTTCGCGATGTTTTTCTTTGCATAAAAGAAATATATGAGAACATCAGAAGAAAAAATGTTAGCAGTTGA